>NZ_JBEXPT010000092.1:0-28199 GCF_040612195.1 Streptomyces sp. NPDC006450
CCCCGCTCACACTCGTTCCCACCACGACCCTCTTCCGATCACCGGCCGCCTCGCCCGCCCGCACCGCCGCCCCGTCCTCCACCCCCCACCCGTCCGGCGCCGCGGCCGCAGCGCCGCCCGCTCCCGGGCCCGTACCGGTGCCACCCGCGCCCGCCGACGCGCTGACCGCCCTCGCGGACGCCGAGCGGAGCCTGGCCGAGGCCCGGACGATCTCCCTGGCCGGCGCCCCCGGCGAACTGGCCCGGATGCTCGCCTCGGTGGCGGCGTGCGGCCACGTGCACGCGTACCTGCTGACCTCGAACCCGGGAGCCTGATCGTGACCTCCACGCCCTCCCCCGCCGGCCAGATCCTGGAGGCCGCGCAGGCGGCGCTCGCCGCCGAGCACGCTGCCGCGTACGGCTACGGCGTGATCGGGGCCCGGGCCTCGGCCGCCCGCTCGGCCGAGGCCCGCGAGGCGTACGGCGGCCACCTCGCGCGCCGCGACGCGCTGGCCCGCACCGTGCGTGAGCTGGGCGGTTCCCCCCGCGCCTCGGAGGCGGCGTACACGCTGCCGTTCACCGTCCGCACGCCCGCCGACGCCGAGCGGCTGGCCGCCGGGATCGAGGACCGGGTGGCGGGCGCGTACTCCGATCTGGTGCGCGCCGCGGAGGGCCGGTTGCGCCGCGAGGCGGCTGACGCGCTCACCGCCGCGGCCGTGCGCGCGGCACGGTGGCGTGGTGTCGGCGTAGCCTTCCCTGGGCTCACGGAACGCGCGGACACACCGCGGACCTAGCGCGCAAGCATGCGCGACGAGCCCGGGCACAGCTGAAAGGGACCACGCACGCATGGCTTTCGAACCGCCGCAGCGGCTCGTACGGGCGCTCGGCGAGCTGCCGGAATCGGCGCACGTCTCGGACTGGCTGGGGCAGCTCCCCCGGCTGGCGCAGGACGCGCTGGCCCGGCGCGGGGTGGACGCCCAACGGGTGCAGGCCCCCGGCGGCCGCAGCAGCCTGGTCGTCCTCGTCCGGTACGCCGACGGGACCCCGGCCGCGCTGAAGCTGGCCCCGCCGGTGCTCCGGCCCGACCGTGAACTGGCCGCGCTGGCGCACTGGGGCGGCTTCGGGGCGGTACGGATCCTCGACACACGCCACCACGACGAGGACGGGGGGCTGCTGCTGGAGCGGCTGCACCCCGAGGTCTCGCTGCGCTCGCTGCCGGAGGCCAAAGCGCTGCTGGAGGCCTGCGGCACGCTGCGCAGACTGTGGGTGGCCCCGGCCCAGGGGCACGGCTGGGAGACGGTCGCCGAGCGGACCGCCGAGCAGGCCGAGGTGCTGCGCAAGGCTCCCCCGGAGACGGCGGAGCTGGCCTCGGCGGCGCTGGCGGCCCGTGAGGAGCTGACGGCGGCGCCGGCCGAGGAGCTGCTGCTGCACGGCAACTTCCGGCAGGGCAAGGTCCTCGCCGGCGAGCGGGCCCCGTGGCTGGCGGTGGGCCCGGACCCGATGGTCGGCGAGCGGGCCTACGACCTGGCACGGCTGGTACGGGACCGGCTGGAGGACCAGATGGCCTCCTCGGCGGGGGCCTCGGGCGCCCGGCGACGGGTGAACAAACTGGCCGACGCCCTGGAGGTGGACCGGGACCGGCTCCGGGGCTGGACGCTGTTCCGGGCGGTCGAGTCGGGCAACCGGGCGCTGGCCGCCGGGCGGCGGCGGGACGCGGAGCTGCTGCTGGAGTTCGCGGGCTGGTTGTAGGGCATACCGTAGGCAAGAGAGGTATGTCCGGCAGGGGGCCGTCATGGTCGAGGAACTGCTGACAGCGGCAATCGCCGCGGGCGTGGGCATCGCGGTCTACATGGGCGCGGCAGCGCGCGTGGTGAAGCAGTACGAGCGGGGCCTGGTCTTCCGCTTCGGGCGGCTGCGGGACGAGATCCGGACGCCCGGCTTCACCGTGATCGTGCCCGGCGTGGACCGGCTGCGGAAAGTGAACATGCAGATCGTGACGTTGCCGGTGCCGGCCCAGGAGGGCATCACCCGGGACAACGTCACGGTGCGCGTGGACGCGGTCGTGTACTTCAAGGTCGTCGACCCGGCGAACGCGGTCGTGGCCGTGGAGGACTACCGCTTCGCCGTCTCCCAGATGGCGCAGACGTCGCTCCGGTCGATCATCGGCAAATCCGACCTGGACGACCTGCTCTCCAACCGGGAGATGCTCAACCAGGGCCTGGAGCTGATGATCGACAGTCCGGCGGTGGGCTGGGGCGTCCAGATCGACCGGGTCGAGATCAAGGACGTGTCCCTGCCGGAGACGATGAAGCGGTCGATGGCCCGGCAGGCGGAGGCCGACCGTGAGCGGCGGGCGCGCGTCATCAACGCGGACGCGGAGCTCCAGGCCTCGCACAAGCTGGCCGAGGCGGCGGCGGTGATGTCGGACCAGCCTGCGGCGCTCCAGCTCCGCCTGCTCCAGACGGTCGTCGCCGTAGCCGCGGAGAAGAACTCCACCCTGGTCCTCCCCTTCCCGGTGGAGCTCCTCCGCTTCCTGGAACGCGCGGCCCCCTCGCCTCCGGCGGCGCCGGGCGAAGCCGAGGCCGTCACGGGGCCGCAGGCGCCTGAGGCCCCGGCCGTCGGCTCGTCCGTGAACGGCTCCCCGCCGCCGGACGAACTGCCGGGGTAGCCGCTGCGCGGGGCCTCCCCCCACCCCGCCCCTTCCCGAAAGGCACGGCTGAAGGATCAGCCTCGCCGGCGCGGGGTCCGGGGCGGAGCCCCGGGGAACGCTGGAAGGGCAGGGGACGGCCCCGCAGGGAGGGGGCTACGCGGACCCGGTCAGGCGGGCCAGGGCCTCTGCCAGGGGGAGTTCCTCGCGGGTGCCGGACCTGCGGTCCTGGAGCTCGACCACCTCATCGGCGGACCGGCGGCCCGCCACCAGGATCCACGGGACGCCGATCAGCTCCGCGTCGGTGAGCTTCACCCCGGGTGACAGGCCCGGCCGGTCGTCGAGGAGGACCCGGAGACCGGCCGCTGCCAGGGACTGCGCCGCCGACTCCGCGAGGGCGAGCGGCACCGCCTTGCCCGCCGCCACGACGTGGACGTCGGCCGGGGCGACGGCGGCGGGCCAGCACAGGCCCCGCTCGTCCGCCGTCTGCTCGGCCAGCGCGGCCACCGCGCGGGAGACGCCGATTCCGTACGAGCCCATCGTGACCCGGACCGGCTTGCCCTCCTTGCCGAGGACGTCGAGCCCGAACGCGTCGGCGTACTTCCGGCCGAGCTGGAAGATGTGCCCGATCTCGATGGCCCGGTCCAGGCGGAGCCCGGCGCCGCACGCGGGGCAGGGGTCGCCCTCCTCGACGACGACCACGTCCAGGTACTGGTCGACCTCGAAGTCGCGCCCGCAGACCACGTTCCGGGCGTGCGTATCGGCCTTGTTGGCGCCCGTCACCCAGGAAGTGCCCGGCGCGACGCGCGGGTCGGCGAGGTAGCGGACCTTCTCCAGGCCCTGCGGGCCCACGTAGCCGCGTACGAGGTCGGGCCGGCCGGTGAAGTCCTCGGCCGTCACCAGCTCCACGACCGCCGGGGCCAGGTGCTCGCCGAGCTTGCCCAGGTCGACCTCCCGGTCGCCCGGTACGCCGACGGCGGTGATCTCGCCGTCGACCTTCACCAGGAGGTTCTTCAGCGTCGCGGAGGCGGGGACGCCCAGGTGCGCCGCCAGGGTCTCGATGGTGGGGGTGTCGGGGGTCGGGATCTCCTCCAGCGGGCCGTGTTCCCCCTCGGCCGGGGTCAGGGCGAAGGTCACCGCTTCCGTGTTGGCCGCGTAGCCGCAGGAGGGGCAGTCCGCGAAGGTGTCCTCGCCGGCCGGGGCCGGTGCCAGGAACTCCTCCGACGCCGAGCCGCCCATCGCCCCCGAGACCGCCGACACCACCCGGTGGTCGAGCCCGAGCCGCTCGAAGATGCGTACGTAGGCCTCGCGGTGGAGCCGGTAGGACTCCGCCAGGCCCTCGTCGGACACGTCGAAGGAGTACGAGTCCTTCATCTGGAACTCGCGGCCGCGCAGGACGCCCGAGCGGGGCCGTGCCTCGTCCCGGTACTTGGTCTGGATCTGGTACAGCATGACCGGCAGGTCCTTGTAGGACGTGCACTGGTCCTTGACCACCAGGGTGAAGATCTCCTCGTGGGTGGGGCCGAGCAGGTAGTCCGCACCCTTGCGGTCCTTGAGCCGGAAGAGCAGGTCCCCGTACTCCGACCAGCGCCCGCTGACCTCGTACGGCTCCTTCGGCAGCAGCGCCGGGAGCAGCACTTCCTGCGCCCCGATCCCGTCCATCTCCTCGCGGACGATGCGCGAGACGTTGTCCAGGACCCGCTTGCCGAGCGGCAGCCAGCTCCACACCCCGGCGGAGCTGCGCCGGACGTAGCCGGCCCGGACCAGCAGGCGGTGGCTGAGGGTTTCCGCGTCGGCGGGGTCCTCGCGGAGGGTCTTGGCCATGAGGCGGGACATGCGCTGCACGTGTTGCGTTGACATGCCGGGAGGCTACCGGGGCCCGCGGGGGCCGCGGAAACGGTTTGGGGCCTCCTCGGGGTCCCGACGGCGGGGGTTGAGGGGTTCAGGGCCTGCGCAGCGGCAACGGGGCGCCCATGACGGCGTACGGGAGGCTCGCGCTCGGGAAGAAGACCTGGCGGGCGAGGTCCGTGTAGCCGAGGGAGCGGTAGAGCCCGCGGGCGGGGCTGTCGGTGTCGATCGCGGAGAGGATCGAGCGTTCCTCGGCGGCGGTGTCGGTGATCAGGGTGATGAGGGCGCGGCCGACGCCCTTGCCCTGGAACCCGGGGTGCACGTGGAGCTCGGTGATCACGAAGGAGCCGTCGAGCCAGCCCTCGTGTCCGCCGGTCCGCAGATAGGGCTCGACGATCGCGGACCACCAGTGGGAGCGGTCGTTGGGCATGCCGTAGACGAACCCGGCGAGCACCCCGTCCTCGGTGAAGGCGCCGAGCGCGCGGGCGCCGCGGCAGGTCATGTGGCGCTGGACGATGTAGCGCCGGATGCCGACCTCCTCCTCGCTGAGCCCGAAGGCCATGGCCTGCACGCGCAGGGCCTCGTCGACCCGGGCGGCGAGGTCGAGGGGCCCGATGCGCAGTCCGGCGGGCCGGCCGGGGTCGTCTCCCACGGGGGTTGGCATCATGCGGCGACCTTACTGGCCGACCGCGGAGTCGAACAGGAAGATCGGAACAGGACGCCCGCATCAGCGCCCCCGGAGCGGCGATGCGCTCAGAACAGCACGCTCATGAACGCGCCGACCTCGCGGAAGCCGACCCGGCGGTAGGAGGCGCGCGCGGCGGTGTTGAAGTCGTTGACGTAGAGGCTGACCACGGGGGCCACGTCCCGGAGCGCGTACGCGACGACGGCGGCCATGCCCGTCTCGGAGTGCCCGCGGCCGCGGAACTCGGGGGCCACCCAGACGCCCTGGATCTGGCAGGCGCGGGAGGTCGCGGCGCCGATCTCGGCCTTGAAGACGACCTTGCCGTCCTGGACGCGGGCGAAGGAACGGCCGCCGGCGACCAGTTCGGCGACCCGGGCCTGGTAGAGCAGGCCGCCGTCTCCGGTCATCGGGGAGATGCCGACCTCCTCGGTGAACATGGCCACGCAGGCGGGCATGATCAGGTCCATCTCGTCCTTGCGGATCCGGCGGACCCGGGGGTCGGCGGCCACCGTGGTGGACGGCTGCTCCATGACCATGAGCGGCTGGCAGGAGCGGACGTCGCGGGCCGGGCCCCAGCTCGGCTCCAGGAGCTGCCAGAGCAGCCCGGTGGCCTCGGCGGGGCCGACGATGGAGGAGCAGCGGCGGCCGGTGCGCCGGGCGCGGTCGGCGAAGGCCCGTACCGCGTCGGGTCCGGCGCAGACGGGCACCAGGTTGGCGCCGGCGTAGCAGAGCGAGCGGAGCTCGCCGTCGGCGTACCAGCCCCACATCTCGCCGCCCAGACGCCACGGGTCGAGCCCGGCGATCTGGACCCGGGAGGTGACGAAGGCGTTCTCGACCGGCTCGCGGCCGAGGATGTCGAGCGCGGCGTCAAGATCACTGGGCTCAAGGACCCGGGTGGTGGTCTGCGTCAACACTGGGGCCTCACCATGCAAGTCTGCTGATCTCCGCACTGTACCCGGACCTGCTCCGAGATGCCCCCGAGGTCCCTCGGGGGCCTCCCGGGCCGGTTCCGCCCCGGGGCGGGCCTGCCGGCGGGCCCCCGTGCCGAGGAGCGTCCGTGCCGAGGGATCCCCACCGGCGGGTGCGCACGCGGACGGGCCCGGGGCCGCACCTGCGGTCCCGGGCCCGTCGTCATGCCTGCTGTCGCGCCGCGCGGTTCGCCGCGGCGGGCTACACGCCGATGGCGACCGTCGGCTCGCCCGACATCACGCCGTCCTTCTCCATCTGCTCGGCGATCTTCATGGCCTCTTCGATGAGGGTCTCGACGATCTTCGACTCGGGGACGGTCTTGATGACCTCGCCCTTGACGAAGATCTGGCCCTTGCCGTTGCCGGAGGCGACGCCCAGGTCGGCCTCACGGGCCTCGCCGGGGCCGTTGACGACGCAGCCCATGACCGCGACGCGCAGCGGGACCTCCATGCCCTCCAGGCCCGCCGTGACCTCCTCGGCCAGCTTGTAGACGTCCACCTGCGCACGCCCGCAGGACGGGCAGGAGACGATCTCCAGGCGGCGCGGCTTGAGGTTCAGCGACTCCAGGATCTGGATGCCGACCTTGATCTCCTCCACCGGCGGGGCGGACAGCGAGACGCGGATCGTGTCGCCGATGCCCTCCGAGAGCAGGGCGCCGAAGGCGACGGCGGACTTGATCGTGCCCTGGAACGCCGGGCCGGCCTCGGTGACGCCGAGGTGCAGCGGGTAGGTGCACTGGGCGGCGAGCTGGCGGTAGGCGTTGACCATGACCACCGGGTCGTTGTGCTTGACCGAGATCTTGATGTCGCTGAAGCCGTGCTCCTCGAAGAGGGAGGCCTCCCACAGCGCGGACTCGACCAGCGCCTCGGGCGTGGCCTTGCCGTACTTCTTCAGCAGTCGCGCGTCCAGCGAGCCGGCGTTGACGCCGATCCGGATCGGGGTACCGGCGTCCTTGGCGGCGCGCGCGATCTCCTTGACCTTGTCGTCGAACTGCTTGATGTTGCCGGGGTTCACGCGGACGGCGGCGCAGCCGGCGTCGATCGCGGCGAACACGTACTTCGGCTGGAAGTGGATGTCGGCGATGACCGGGATGTTCGACTTCTTCGCGATCACGGCGAGCGCGTCGGCGTCGTCCTGCGTCGGGCAGGCCACGCGGACGATGTCGCAGCCGGAAGCGGTCAGCTCTGCGATCTGCTGGAGCGTCGCCCCGATGTCGGAGGTCCGGGTGGTGGTCATCGACTGCACGGAGATCTGTGCGTCGCCGCCGACGGCCACCGAGCCGACCTGGATCTTGCGGCTGACCCTGCGGTCGGCAAGCTTCGTCGGCACGGCCGGCATTCCGAGAGAGATGGCAGTCATCTGCTGTGCAACCCCAAGGTGTGGATATAGGCGCCGGGATCGGCGGGCTCCAACGTCCGAGATTACGCCAACCGGCACGCCACTCGCGCACCGCCGCCGCCGTGCCACTCGAACGTAGGGAGCCGGGCACGATGAGTGCCCGGCTCCGGATCGCCTGCTGTACGCAGGGGCCCTGCGGCGTCCCGCAGACCTTTCGGTCAGGTGATTTTAATGGGATTGACCACGTCCGCGGCCAGTACCAGCAGGGTGAAGCAGAGGAAAACTCCGGCCACCACGTACGCCGCGGGCATCAGCCTCGCCACGTCGAACGGGCCCGGGTCGGCACGCCGGAAGACCCGGGCGAAGGCCCGCCGCACCGACTCCCACAGGGCGCCCGCGATGTGCCCGCCGTCCAGCGGCAGCAGGGGCAGCATGTTGAACAGGAAGAGGGAGAGGTTGAACATGCCCAGGACGTTCAGCATGATCGAGATCCGCTGCTCGCTCGGGATGTCCAGGGTCGCGATCTCGCCGTTGATCCGGGCCGCGCCGACGATGCCCATCGGGGAGTCGGCCTCCCGCTCGGCTCCGTTGAAGACGGAGTTCCACAGCGCCGGGATCTTGCCCGGGAGCTGGGCCAGGCCCTGCACGCTGCTCTCGACGACCTCGCCGACCCGGTCCGCGGACTGGCCGAAGCTGAGCGGGGCGATCACGGACTTCGGGCCGACGCCGAGATAGCCGGCCGACACGAACTCGCCCTTGACGTAGCCGCCGTGGCCGTCGGTCCTGCCCACCCGGTTCTCCACGAGGTTCGCGTGGAGCTCGATCTTCTGCCCGTCGCGCAGGACGGTGAGGGTGGCCGGTCCGATGGTGGCGCGGATCTTCTTCTGGAGGGTGTCCCAGTCCTCGATCCGCGCGCCCTGGAAGGCCACGATCTCGTCGCCGACCTTCAGGCCGGCGGCCTTGCCGGGGGCCGCCGGGTCGCCCGCCTTGCAGACGTCGCGGTTCTCGCTCTGCTTGATGACGCACTCGGAGACGGTCTGGACCCGGGTGGTCGTCTGCTGCACCCCGAAGGTCATCCACACGCCGAAGAAGATCGCCATCGCCAGGACCAGGTTCATGAACGGTCCCGCGAACATCACGATGACGCGCTTCCACGGCTTGCGCGTGTAGAAGAGCCGCGATTCGTCGCCCGGCTGCAGCTCCTCGTACGCCGCCGAGCGCGCGTCCTCGATCATCGAGCGGAACGGCGACGTGGAGCGGGCGGTGACCTTGCCGTCCTCGCCCGGGGGGAACATCCCGATCATGCGGATGTAGCCGCCCATCGGGATGGCCTTGAGCCCGTACTCGGTGTCGCCCTTCTTGCGCGACCAGATGGTCCGGCCGAAGCCGACCATGTACTGGGGCACGCGGATGCCGAAGAGCTTGGCCGTGGAGAGGTGGCCGAGCTCGTGCCAGGCGATCGAGAAGAGCAGCCCGACCACGAAGACGAGCACGCCGGCCAAGGTGAGCAGTACGGTCATGCGCGCGCCTCCACGGCGGCCCGTGCCGCCATCTCCTGTGCCCGGGCCCTGGCCCAGGTCTCCGCTTCAAGGACGTCCGCGACCGTGAGGGAAGTTCCCCTCGCGGGGGTTCCGTGCTCATCGACCACGGCAGAGACCGTATCCATGATTGCTGTGAACGGCAGCCGACCGGCCAGGAAGGCCTCTACGCACTCCTCGTTCGCCGCGTTGAAAACGGCGGGTGCGGTACCGCCCAGGGCGCCGACGTGCCGGGCCAGGCCCACCGCCGGGAAGGCCTCGGTGTCCAGCGGGAAGAACTCCCACGTGGACGCCTTGGTCCAGTCGAAGGCGGTGGAGGCGTCCGGGACCCGCTGGGGCCAGCCGAGGCCGATCGCGATCGGGCCGCGCATGTCCGGCGGGGTGGCCTGGGCCAGCGTCGAGCCGTCCGTGAACTCCACCATGGAGTGCACGTACGACTGCGGGTGGACCACGACCTCGATCCGCTCGAAGGGGATGTCGTAGAGCAGGTGCGCCTCGATGACCTCGAGGCCCTTGTTGACCAGGGTCGCCGAGTTGACGGTGATCACCGGGCCCATCGCCCAGGTCGGGTGGGCCAGTGCGTCTTCGACCGTGACCGAGGCCAGCTCGGCACGGGTGCGGCCGCGGAAGGGCCCGCCGGAGGCGGTGACCACGAGCTTGCGGACCTCGGCGCGGGTGCCCGCGGCGAGGGCCTGGAAGAGAGCCGCGTGCTCGGAGTCGACCGGGATGATCTGGCCGGGCTTCGCCAGGGCCTTCACCAGCGGGCCGCCGACGATCAGCGACTCCTTGTTGGCGAGGGCCAGTGTCCGCCCGGCCTCCAGCGCGGCGAGGGTGGGCGCGAGGCCGATGGAACCGGTGATGCCGTTGAGCACGGTGTGGCACTCGGAGGCGGCGAGCTCGGTCGCCGCGTCCGGTCCGGCGAGGATCTCGGGCAGCGGCTCACCGGCGCCGTACTCGGCGTCCAGCGCCTCCTTGAGGGCCGGTACGACGTCTTCGCGCGCGACGGCCACGGTCTTCACGCGCAGCAGCCGGGCCTGCTCGGCCAGCAGCGCGACCCGGCCGCCGGCGGCGGACAGGGCCGTGACCCGGAAGCGGTCCGGGTGGCGCAGGGCGAGGTCGATGGCCTGGGTCCCGATGGACCCGGTGGAGCCGAGGATGACGATGTCCCGACGGCCGGCCGCGGGGTCGAAGAGGACGTGCGGATCGGCAAGGGGGGATGGGCGGTCGCTCATGGACCCATTGTTGCCGCAACTCAGGGGCGCCCCGACACTGAGCCCCCTTCCGTGACCCGAAGGAGAAGGTGCGGGAGCGTCCCGGCGAAATCCGGGAGGGTGCTGGCCACCCGCCACCAGGCGTCGGGATCGGAGCCGAGGGCCAGCGCGAACAGCCGGTCGGCCTCGGCGCGCGCGGCGATCACCGGGGCGTGAGGTTCGTGCCGGTCGGGGTGGTCCACCTCGCCCAGCCAGTGGTCCTCGTCCAGGGCCCAGCAGGCGGGCGCCTTGTGCCGGATCACGTCCTCGCCGGTGAGCAGCCCGCGGGCGAGGCAGTCGCGCACCCACCGGACGTCCTCCTGGACGGACTCCATGGGCACCGCCAGGCTCGCCAGGGCCAGTTCGCGGTCCACGCCCGCGACGGGCTCGGCGGCCGCGGGCGCCACGGAGCGCACCGCCTCGGCGAGCCCGGGGACCGGTGGCCCTCCGGCGGGCTCCAGCAGGGTGCCGCGCACGATCCGGGCCACCAGGACCGGCAGGGTGCCGGGGAAACCGGGGGCGTGGCGCAGCAGCTCGGCCCAGAGCCGGGAGTCGTCGCGCAGGGGGCGCAGCGCCCGGGCGACGGCGGTGCGCATCCCGGTCCGCTCGGGCAGGCTCCAGCGCAGGCCGCGGGCCCCGGCCAGGTCGGTGAGCAGCAGGGTGCGGTGCGCGGGGGCCACGTGGGCGACGAGTTCCTCGTGCGTGACGCGGCCCATCCGCACGGCGCGGACGGCGGGCCGGTGCCAGGAGCGCGTCCGAGCCGCCGCCGTGGCGAGCAGCCCGTGGACGGTCTCCCGGGGCAGGTCCTCGACGAGCAGCAGGGCTTCGACGGAGCCGGCCGGCAGCGGCCGGCGGAGGTGTTCGGCGAGCAGCAGCTCCGGGTCCGGGCGGTGGCTCAGCGCCAGGATGTCCAGCGGGACCCGGGGCCCGCGCCGGCCGTGCCGTCGGAGCAGGCCGATGAGCTCGGCCGCGGTGAGCGGCCCCTCGCCGACGTCGCGACCCAGCTCGGCGCGGAGCACGGGCAGGAGTTCCGGCGGGGTCCGGCGGCGGGCGTACCGGGCGGGCCCGGGCAGGCCGGGCAGCGGCCGGCCCACGACGCGGGGATTGCGGGCGACGTAGGTCCGGTCGGCCGCGCCTCCGTGGCGGAGCAGGAGGGTGACGGTCGAGGCCGCCAGCCATTCGTCCCGGCACAGGTACTTGAAGGCGGGCTCGTCGAGCCGGCCGATCATGTCCGTGACGACGTGGTCCGGTGCGTGGCGCAGCACGTGCGCCACGCACCAGGCCAGCCGTCGGCTGGTGCGGTCTTCCTCGGCCGTCGGCATCGTTCTCGTCCGCCTCGCGCTGTGCTCGTACGCGTACCCGTACTCGTACTCATCTTCGTACATCTGTCCGATGTCCGGCGATGATTGCAGGTCAGCGCAGCGGCCGGTGGACATTTTCGCGGGTCGAGGGGCCCGGTGCGGCGTCGGCGATCCACGGGCCGTCGCCGGAGGGGTCGAGAACGCCTTCCTCCAGCCAGGTGTAGGCGCCGTTCAGGACTCCGGCGACGACCTTGCGGTCCAGGTCGTCGGTGTTGTCCCAGAGCCGCCCGAAGAGCTCCTCCACGCGGAGCCGGGCCTGCCGGCAGAAGGCGTCGGCGAGTTGGTAGGCCTCGCGTCCGTGCTCGCCCGAGGCCCGCAGGTGCTCGGCGCGCACGCAGGCCGCGCTCATCGCGAAGAGCTCGGCGCCGATGTCGACGATCCGGCCGAGGAACCCCTGCTTGGTCTCCATCCGGCCCTGCCAGCGGGACATGGCGTAGAAGGTCGACCGGGCGAGTTTGCGCGACCCGCGCTCGACATAGCGCAGGTGGGTGGCGAGGTCGGGGTGGCCGCCCGGATGGAAGGCCCGGTAGGTGCCGGGGACCTGGCCGGCGCCGGCGGCGAGCTGGGGCAGCCAGCGGGCGTAGAACCCGGCGGCGCGGGCGCCCGCCTTCGCCTTGTCCCCCAGGGCCTTCTCCGGGTCGATGAGGTCGCCGGCCACCGACAGGTGGGCGTCCACGGCCTCGCGGGCGATCAGCAGGTGCATGATCTCGGTGGATCCCTCGAAGATCCGGTTGATGCGCAGGTCGCGGAGCATCTGCTCGGCCGGCACGGCCCGCTCGCCGCGGGCGGCGAGGGACTCGGCGGTCTCGAAGCCGCGTCCTCCGCGGATCTGGACCAGCTCGTCGGCCATCAGGCAGGCCATCTCGGAGCCGTAGAGCTTGGCGAGGGCGGCCTCGATGCGGATGTCGTTGCGGTCCTCGTCGGCCATCTGGGAGGCCAGGTCGACCACGGCCTCCAGGGCGAAGGTGGTGGCCGCGATGAAGGAGATCTTGGCGCCGACGGCCTCGTGCAGGCCGACCGGCCGTCCCCACTGCTCGCGTACGCCGGACCATTCGCGGGCGATCTTCAGGCACCACTTCCCCGCGCCCACGCACATGGCCGGCAGCGACAGCCGGCCGGTGTTCAGCGTGGTCAGCGCGATCTTCAGCCCGGCGCCCTCGGCGCCGATGCGCTGGGCCGCGGGGACCCTGACCCGGTGGAAGCGGGTGACGCCGTTCTCCAGGCCGCGCAGGCCCATGAAGGCGTTGCGGTGTTCGACGGTGATGCCGGGCGAGTCGGCCTCGACGACGAAGGCGGTGATCCCGCCGCGGTGGTTCTCGCTCTTGGGGACCCGGGCCATGACGACGAGCAGGTCGGCGACGACCCCGTTGGTGGTCCAGAGCTTCACGCCGTCCAGGACGTACGCGTCCTCGCCGTCCGGGACCGCCGTGGTGGCCAGGCGCGCCGGGTCGGAGCCGACGTCCGGCTCGGTGAGGAGGAAGGCGCTGATGGCGGTGGTCGCGCAGCGCGGCAGGTAGGCGTCCTTCTGCTCCTGCGTGCCGAACATCTTCAGCGGCTGGGGTACGCCGATCGACTGGTGGGCGGAGAGCAGGGCGCCGATGGCCGGGCTGACGGAGCCGACGAGGGCGAGCGCCTTGTTGTAGTACACCTGGGTGAGGCCGAGGCCCCCGTACTTCGGCTCGATCTTCATGCCGAGCGCGCCGAGCTCCTTGAGCCCGCGCACGGTCTCGTCGGGGATCTTCGCCTCGCGCTCGATGCGCGCTCCGTCGATGGAGGTCTCGCAGAACTCCCGCAGCCGGGCCAGGAAGGCCTCGCCGCGCCGGACGTCCTCCTCGGCGGGGAGCGGGTGGGGGTGGATCAGGTCGAGCCGGAACCGTCCGAGGAACAGCTCCTTGGCGAAGCTCGGCCGCTGCCAGTTCTGTTCCCGGGCCGCTTCCGCGACCTGCCGTGCTTCGCGCTCGGTCACCTTGGGCCGTGCGGGCCGTGCGGGCGGAACGGGCTGTGCGGGCTGTGTTGCGGACATGAGCGGGCTCACCTCGCCGCCGAGAGAGGGGTGCTTACCGGTGGGTGCTACCAGTGAGTCGTACCCGTTTCGGGCGGCGGGGAAGCGGGGGTGAACGGGGGACGGCCGGAGCCCCCGCACAGTAGGCTCCGGCCGTCGGCTTGGTGGCCGTACGAGTTCGGTCAGATGTCGAGGCCGCTGAGGACCAGGACCCGCTCGTAGGTGTAGTCGTCCATCGCGTAGCGCACGCCCTCGCGGCCCACGCCGGACTGCTTGACGCCGCCGTACGGCATCTGGTCGGCGCGGTAGGACGGGACGTCGCCGACGATCACGCCGCCGACCTCCAGCTCGCGGTGGGCGCGGAACGCGGTCTGGATGTTCCGCGTGAAGACGCCGGCCTGCAGACCGAACTTCGAGTCGTTGACGGCGGCGAAGGCCTCGTCGGTGTTCTCGACCCGGCGCAGGGTGAGGACCGGTCCGAAGACCTCCTCGGTGGCGAGGGTGACGCCCTCGGGCACCTCCGAGACGACGGTGGGCTCGTACGAGGCACCCTCGCGCTTGCCACCCGTGAGCAGCTTGGCTCCGGCGGCCACGGCCTCGTCGACCCAGGACTCGACCCGCTTGGCGGCGTCCTCGGAGACGAGGGGGCCGACGTCGGTGGCGGAGTCGTTCGGGTCGCCGGTGACCTGCTCGCGGACCTTGGCGACGACCTTCTCGACGAGGCGGTCGTAGACCGTCGCGTCGGCGATCACGCGCTGCACGCCGATGCAGGACTGGCCGGCCTGGTAGTTCGAGAAGGTCGCGATGCGGGTCGCGGCCCAGTCGAGGTCGGCCTCCGAGGACCAGTCCTCCAGGACCACGGCCGCGGCGTTGCCGCCGAGCTCCAGGGTGCAGTGCTTGTGGGGCACGGCCTGCTGGATGGCGTAGCCGACCTTGTCCGAACCGGTGAAGGAGATGACGGGCAGGCGCTCGTCCTTGACCAGCTCCGGCATCTTGTCGTTGGCGACGGGGAGGACGGACCAGGAACCGGCCGGCAGGTCGGTCTCGGCGAGCAGCTCGCCGAGGATCAGACCGGAGAGCGGGGTGGCCGGGGCCGGCTTCAGGATGATCGGCGCACCGACGGCGATGGCGGGGGCCACCTTGTGGGCGCACAGGTTCAGCGGGAAGTTGAAGGGCGCGATGCCCAGGACCGGACCCTTGACGAAGCGGCGGGTCAGGGCCAGGCGGCCGACGCCGCCGGCGTCGGTGTCCAGGCGCTGGGCCTCTCCGCCGTTGAAGCGGCGGGCCTCTTCGGAGGCGAAGCGGAACACGGACACCGCACGGCCGACCTCACCGCGGGCCCACTTGATGGGCTTGCCGTTCTCGGCGGAGATCAGCAGCGCGATCTCCTCGGTGCGCTCGGCGAGCCGGCGGGCGACGTGGGCCAGGGCCTCGGCGCGTACGTGGGCCGGGGTCGCGGAGAACTCCGCCGTCACGGCGTAGGCGGCGGCCACGGCCTCTTCGACCTGGGCGTCGGTCGGAACGCTCACGGTGCCGACGAGGCGGCCGTCCCACGGGGAGTGGACGTCGAGGCTGTCGTCGCCCGTGGCCTGGCGGCCGGCGAGCCAGAAGGCGTGGGTGGAAGTCATGCTGATCCCGGCCCTTCGGAGTGTGTGCGGTGGGTCCTTGTCCCCTCCACCGTAGGACTCCGCCGCGGATTCGGCGTTTGTCCGGGGTGGAGTACGTGCGTGGCGCGGCGCGCCGCTTTGTCAGTGTCGGGGGCGGACCGGCCCGTGCGGGGCACCGCCGGGGGCTCGTACGGGGCTCCGGGCGTCGGCCCGGCTGCGCCATGGGCGGGCCCGGCTGCGCCGGCGGGCGGCCGCTGCGCGGGGCGCAATCCCCTACCCGCCCTTCGCCCGTTCCCCGGGGCTGTGCCCCGGACCCCCCGGGGGGGCCGCCCCCGCCCCCGTTGAGGACCGGGCCCACCGCCCCCCCCACGGGCGGCCCCGCCCCACCCCCCCCCCCCCCGCGGGGGCGGCCGGCTCCCCCCCCGTTCCCGCCACCCCCCCCACGCCGCCCCCCGGGCGGGGGGCCCCGCGCCGGGCAGCAGCCCACCGCGCACAGGTCGTGGCCGGCCCCGAGCAGCCCGAGCGCGCAACGCTCCACGGCCTCCCCGCGTTCCACGGCGGCCCGCTCCAGCACGAGGTCCCGTACCGCCGCCGCGAACCGGGGATCGGCGCCCACCGTGGCCGAGCGGGCGATGGGCAGACCCAGCTCCGCGGCCTTCGCCGTCGCCTCCGTGTCGAGGTCGTACAGCACCTCCATGTGGTCCGAGACGAAGCCGATCGGCACCATGACCACCGCCGGGGCGCCCGCTGCGTGCAGGGTCTCCAGGTGGTCGCAGATGTCCGGCTCCAGCCACGGGATGTGCGGGGCGCCGCTGCGCGACTGGTAGACGAGCTCCCAGGGCAGCTCGGTGCCGGTCTCCGCGCGGACCGCCTCGGCGATCAGCCGCGCGACGTCCAGGTGCTGCTTGACGTACGCCCCGCCCTCGCCGTCCGCGGTGTGCTCCGCCACCGGGCCGGAGGTGTCCGCGGCCGCGTTCGGGATGGAGTGCGTGGTGAAGGCCAGGTGCGCCCCGGCGCGGACCTCCTCGGGCAGCGCGGCGAGCGAGGCCAGCACTCCGTCGATCATGGGCTGCACGAAGCCGGGGTGGTTGAAGTAGTGCCGCAGTTTGTCGACCTTCGGCAGGTCCGCCTCGGCCGTGCCCTCCCGGACCAGCAGGGCGAGCGCGTCCGCGAGGTTCTCGCGGTACTGCCGGCAGCCCGAGTACGAGGCGTACGCGCTGGTCGCCAGCACCGCGATGCGGCGGCGCCCGTCGGCGGCCATCTCGCGCATCACGTCGTTCAGGTACGGGGCCCAGTTGCGGTTGCCCCAGTAGACCGGCAGGTCCAGCCCGTGGTCCGTGAAGTCCTTGCGCAGGGCGTCGAGCAGCTCGCGGTTCTGGCCGTTGATCGGACTGACCCCGCCGAAGCCGAAGTAGTGCTGCCCGACCTCCTTGAGCCGCTCGCGCGGGATACCGCGCCCGCGCGTGACGTTCTCCAGGAACGGCACGACGTCATCGGGTCCCTCGGGGCCGCCGAAGGACAGCAGCAGGAGGGCGTCGTAGGGGGCGGCGGCTGAGGCGCGGAGCTGGTCGGACATGCCTCGAATCCTGCCACCCACCGCCGCCGCGCGGAAAACAGGCCCGGCCCGCGAGACCGCTCCGCCCCGGGCCGGGACTCCTCCCGGCCCGCCCCGGCGGCTTCCCCAGGCGGGCAGCCCCTACGCGGCCGTAACCTGTATGGGCCAATGACGTCCCTTACGGAGGGCACCTTGCCCAGTCCCTACCGCGCGATCTTCGCCGCCCCCGGGAGCCGGGGCTTCAGCGCGGCCGGCCTCATCGGCCGGCTGCCGCTGTCCATGGTCGGCATCGGCATCCTGACGATGATCTCCGAGCTCACCGGCCGCTACTCGCTGGCCGGAGCCCTGACCGCCACCCTCGCGCTCTCCGCCGCCGCGATCGGCCCGCAGGTCTCCCGTCTGGTCGACCAGTACGGCCAGCGCCGCGTCCTGCGGCCGGCGACCCTCCTCGCGCTCCTGGCCATCTCCGGGCTGCTGCTGTGCGCGGCCAACAACACGCCCGACTGGACCCTCTTCGTCTTCGCCGCGCTCGCCGGGTGCGTACCCAGCGTGGGCTCGATGATCCGCGCCCGGTGGACGGCCATCTACCGGGACTCCCCGCGCGAACTGCACACGGCGTACTCCCTGGAGTCCGTCCTGGACGAGGTCTGCTTCATCTTCGGGCCGATCCTGGCCATCGGGCTCTCCACCACCTGGTTCCCGGAGGCGGGCCCGCTGGTCGCCGGTGTCTGCCTGCTGGTGGGCGTGTGGTGGCTGACCGCGCAGCGCGCCACCGAGCCGGCCCCGCACCCGCGCGGCGAGGACGCCGACCGGACCTCGGCGCTGCGCTCCCCCGGACTCCAGGTGCTGATGGCCACCTTCGTGGCCACCGGTGCCATCTTCGGCTCCATCGACGTGGTCACGCTGGCCTTCGCCGACGAGCAGGGCCACAAGTCCGCCGCCAGCTTCATCCTCGCCATCTGGGCGGTCGGCTCCTGCCTCGCCGGCATCGTCTTCGGCCTGCTGCACCTCAAGGGCCGGCCGGAACGCAGGTGGGTGCTGGGCATCTGTGCGATGGCCGTGAGTATGATCCCCCTCCTACTGGCCGGGAACCTTCCGTTTCTGGCCGTGGCGCTCTTCGTCTCGGGCCTCGCCATCGCTCCCACGATGATCACCACGATGGCCCTGATCGAGGCGCACGTACCACGCGCGAAGCTGACCGAGGGCATGACCTGGATCAGCACCGGCCTCGCGGTCGGGGTAGCGCTCGGGTCCTCCGTGGCCGGCTGGGTCATCGACGCGGCCGGCGCGAAGACCGGGTACGTCGTCTCCATCTCGGCGGGGACCGCCGCGGCGGCGGTTGCGTTCGCGGGTTACCGCCGGCTGACGAGGTCGGCGCAAGGGGAGGAGCCTTCCAACGATGGCGACGACGGGGACAGCAGGCAGCAGCGGGACACGGACCGCCGCGTGGCATAACTGGGCGGGCAACGTCAGCGCCACACCCGCGCGCGTGGTCACCCCGGCTTCGGTCGGGGAGCTCCAGGAGGCGGTCCGCCGGGCCGCCGGGGACGGGCTGAAGGTGAAGGCCGTCGGCACCGGCCACTCCTTCACCGCGGCCGCCGCGACCGACGGCGTGCTGATCCGCCCGCAGGCGCTGGCCGGGATCCGGGGGATCGACCGGTCCGCCGGGGCAGCCACCGTCACCGTGGCGGCGGGCACGGTCCTGAAGGACCTCAACCTGGCCCTCGCCAAGGAGGGCCTGTCGCTCACCAACATGGGCGACATCATGGAGCAGACGGTCTCCGGCGCCACCAGCACCGGCACCCACGGAACCGGCCGCGACTCGGCCTCCATCGCCGCCCAGATCCGCGGCCTGGAGCTGGTCACGGCGGACGGGCAGCTGCTGAGCTGCTCCGAGAAGGAGAATCCCGAGGTCTTCGCGGCGGCCCGCCTCGGCATCGGGGCGCTCGGCGTGGTCACCTCGCTCACCTTCGCCGTGGAGCCGCTCTTCTTCCTGACCGCCCGTGAGGAGCCGATGGGCTTCGACCGGGTGACGGCGGAGTTCGACCAGCACCACGCGGAGAACGAGCACTTCGAGTTCTACTGGTTCCCGCACACCGGCAACTGCAACACCAAGCGCAACAACCGCAGCCAGGGCCCCGCCGCCCCGCCCGGAGCGGTCTCCGCCTGGGTCGAGGACGAGCTGCTGTCCAACGGCCTCTTCCAGGCCGTCAACTCCTTCGGCCGCGCCGTCCCGGCGGCCATCCCCTCCATCGCCCGGATCGCGAGCCGCGCCCTGTCGGCGCGCACCTACACGGACATCCCGTACAAGGTGTTCACCAGCCCGCGCCGGGTGCGGTTCGTGGAGATGGAGTACGCCCTTCCGCGCGAGCGCGTCGTCGAGGCGCTGCGGGAGCTGAAGGCCGTGGTGGACCGCTCCGGCCTGCGGATCAGCTTCCCGGTGGAGGTGCGGACGGCTCCGGCGGACGACATCACCCTGTCGACGGCCTCGGGCCGCGAGAGCGCGTACATCGCGGTGCACATGTACAAGGGCACCCCGTACCAGGCCTACTTCACGGCCGCCGAGCGGATCTTCACCGAGTACGGCGGGCGGCCGCACTGGGGCAAGGTGCACACGCGGGACGCGGAGTACTTCGCCCGGGCGTACCCCCGCTTCGGGGAGTTCACCGCGCTCCGGGACCGGCTGGACCCGAACCGGGTCTTCGGCAACGACTACCTGCGGCGCGTTCTGGGGGACTGAACCCTCAGGGGGTCCGCGACTCCTGACCCGTGCCCGGCGTCGGGGAGTTCAAGGGCGTGCTGCTCGGCGAGGGATCGGGCTTCGGGGGCGTGGTGCTCGGAGAAGGGCCGGGCTTCGGCGGGGTCGGAGCGGGGCTGGACGACGGGTCGGCGGACGGCGAGGTGTCCGGGTCGGGCTTCGGGCTCTGCTTGCCGTTCGGGTGCGAGGGGCTCGGGGAGGTCCCGGTGTCCGGGGTCTTCCCGCCCTTCTCGCCGGTGCCGGTGCCGGTTCCGGTGCCCGTGCCCGACGGGTCCTCGGGCGGGTCCGGCTTGTAGTCGCGGGCCTTGCCGACTCCGCCGGTGAGGATCGTGCCGCCGCCGGCGCTCACCGAGGTGCCGGCGACCGCCTCGTAGGTCCCCAGGCCGCCCAGGGCTATGGCGAAGGCGGCTCCGGAGGCCACGGCCGTCCGCTTCCAGCCCCGCATCCGGGTGCCGTGGACGGTGGCCTCGCCGAACTGCTCGGCGGACTCCCCGTGGGGCGGCGCCCCGCCGGCCGGGACGGTGCCCGGCCTCATCGTGCCGTCCGGCGCCCGCCCCGCCGGGGCGGACCCGGGCCCGTCCACCGGGACCTGACGGGCCTTCGGCCGGGCCGTCTCGCGCAACTGGTCGCCGGTGCGGCGGAAGAAGTGCTGGATGACGGGCCCGCCCGCGGTGGCCACCACGCTGACCACGCCCGCGCCCAGGATGGTCCCGTAGACGCCCATCTGCGAGGCGAGCAGGGCCGCCGCGACCGTGGCGAGGGAGGAACCCGCGACCTGAGCCGCGCTCAGATCGAGCTTCTTCTTCTCCTGCGCCGGCTCCGGCTCGACGTCCAGCACCGTCTTGTGACCCATCGCCATCCCCTGCGTGTCCTGCTCCTCGCGCTCCAACGCCTTCTCCCGTTACTGACACATCAGCGAAACGGATAGTTCCGTTTCCGGAGATTCTGTGAAGCAAGACACCCGAAATCGGGCGCACACCCAGGTCCGGCCCGATGCGGACCCGATTCAGGGCAGCCCAACTCCCGCCGTCCGAGACAAGTTCGGCGGCGCGGCGGTCCACCCAGGTGGCCCGAATGGAGTACTGTGGCGAGCCCTGGGGCCGTCCTTCCTTTCGGATGTCCGGACTCGGGAGAGGGGGCCGGCTGATGGAGAAACGGCACTCGAGACCGGCGATGCCGCGGTTTTGCACGGGATCCTGCTGCGCACAGTAATCGTTCGGTCACTGTGCGTGCCCAACAGGTAACCGTGCCATAACAGCGATCAAGGGCGCATGCCCGACACGCCGGTTTAACTCGGCAAGGTAGTGGCAGGCTGCACCCGGGCAGGCCACACTCGACTAGCGGAAGCAGCGACGCACGTGACGTCGGCAGGCACCACCCGGGAGGTCCCCATGCCCGAACTGCGTGTCGTGGCCGTCTCAAATGACGGCACACGACTGGTGCTCAAGGCTGCGGATAGCACGGAGTACACGCTTCCGATCGACGAGCGTCTCCGGGCTGCCGTGCGCAACGACCGTGCGCGCCTGAACCAGATCGAGATCGAGGTGGAGAGCCACCTCCGCCCCCGCGACATCCAGGCCCGCATACGGGCCGGTGCCTCCGCTGAGGAGGTCGCTCAGCTCGCCGGCATCCCCGTCGACCGCGTACGCCGCTTCGAGGGCCCCGTGCTCGCCGAGCGCGCGTTCATGGCGGAGCGGGCCCGCAAGACCCCCGTGCGGCGGCCCGGCGAGAACACCGGACCCCAGCTCGGCGAGGCCGTGCAGGAGAGGCTCTCGCTGCGCGGGGCCGAGAAGGAATCCGTCCAGTGGGACTCGTGGCGCCGCGACGACGGCACCTGGGAGGTCCTGCTGGTCTACCGGGTCGCGGGCGAACCGCACTCGGCGAGCTGGACGTACGACCCGCCGCGCCGGCTGGTCGTGGCCGTGGACGACGAGGCCCGCTCGCTGATCGGCGAGTCGGACGACCTGCCGGCGACCCCGGAGCCGAGCTTCCCGTTCGTGCCGAGGATCGCGCGGCTGCCCCGGGACCGGCCGCTGGACCGGGCCCTGGACCGCCAGATGGAACGAACTGCCGGCCACACGGCCGCTCCCCCGCCGGAGCCGGAGCCCGAGGACGAGCGGGACACGCTGACGGCCCTGCTGGAGGCGGTCCCGAGCTTCCGCGGCGACCTGGTGGTTCCGGAGCCGGTGACGGAGCCGGAGGTGGAGGAGCCGCCCGCCGCTTCGGCGTCGGCCGGCGCGGGCTCCGCGTACGCGGACGTCCTGATGCCGCGCACCGTCGCGGGACACCGGGACCGGCTCACGGGCACGACCGACCGGCAGGCGGAGGCCGACGGGGTGCGCCCCGGCCGCCGCGCGGCGGTGCCGAGCTGGGACGAGATCGTCTTCGGCACCCGCCGCAAGAAGCAGGAGTGACCCGGGTCCGGTTCCCGGCGGCGGACACGCCGTCGCCGGGAACCGGAGCCTGTCCGAAGGACGCGCCCCGGTCCTGAGGGCGCGCCCTAGCCCGGCAGCTCGCCGACCGCCACCTCGCGCGCGGGGTCCGCGGACCATTCCGACCAGCTTCCCGCGTACAGCGCCGCCGGGATGCCCGCCGTAGCCAGCGCCAGGACCTCGTGGGCCCCCGAGACGCCCGAGCCGCAGTAGACCCCGACCGGGGTGGCGGTGTCGGCGTGCACGCCCAGGCCCTCGAAGCGGGCCCGCAGCGCGTCGCGGTCCAGGAACAGGCCGTCGGGTCCCGCGTTCTCCGTGGTCGGCGCCGACAGCGCCCCCGGGATGTGACCGCCGACCGGATCGATCGGTTCGACCTCTCCGCGGTACCGCTCGCCCGCCCGTGCGTCCAACAGCACACCAGTCCGGGCCAGCGCCGCCGCCCCGTCCGCGTCCAGCAGTCCGATGGCACCCGGATTTGGCTTGAAATCACCCTCGTTCACAGGAGTGATCTCGGTCGACAGCGGACCGTCACCGGCCTTCCACGCGGCCAGCCCCCCGTCCAGGACCCGCACGCGCGGGTGGCCCGTCCAGCGCAACAGCCACCACGCGCGCGCCGCCGCCCAGCCCTGGCCGCCGTCGTACACGACCACCGGGACCTCGGACGAGACCCCGGCCCGCCTCATCACCGCCCCGAATTCCTCGGGATCCGGCAGCGGGTGCCGGCCGCCGGAGCCCGCCGGGCCTGCCAGTTCGGCGTCGAGGTCGACGTAGACGGCGTTCGGGAGGTGGCCGGCCTCGTACTCGGGCCGCAGGTTCGGGCCTCCGAGCTGCCAGCGGACGTCCAGGAGGACCGGCGGCAGCGGGCCGGCCAGCTCCTCCTTCAGGTCGGCGGCGGAGACGAGCGGGGAGCGGGGCGGGTTCGCAGTCATGCGGGCCATTTTGCTCCCCGGCACACACCCCGCGTAACAGCCGGACATCGACGGGCCGCACCGATCCGGTCATCTCTCCCGGCTGCCGCGAAACCCGGCCGGTCGGGGCGCGCCGCGCCTCCTTGAGTGGAAGCATCAGCTCCGGGAAGGGTCACGAGCGTGACGACGGAGGAGACGGCTGACATGACCGAGGCATCGGAAGCAACGCGGCGCACGCCCGGCACGCCGTGCTGGGCGAGCCTGATGGTCCACGGCCTCGGGACCACCGAGGACTTCTACGCCGACCTGTTCGGCTGGGAGTACGAGCCCGGCCCCGAGCAGCTCGGCCCGTACGTCCGGGCCATGCTCGGCGGGCGGGAAGTGGCCGGCATCGGCGAGATGCCGCCGGACCGGCAGCTCCCGGTGGCCTGGACGACGTACCTGGCCACGGACGACGCCGACGCCACGGCCGAATCCATCCGCTCCTGCGGCGGCACGGTCGCGGTGGGCCCGCTCGATGCCGGGATCGCGGGACGGGTGGCGATCTGCTCCGACCCGCTGGGCGCGATCTTCGGGCTCTGGCAGGCAGCGTCCCACCTCGGCACCCGGCTGGCCGGGGGACCCGGCACCCCGGTGTGGCACGAGCTGGTCACGCAGGACACCTCGACGGTCGGGAAGTTCTACGAGCACGTCTTCGGCCACGAGGCCCGTGCGCATCCCGACGCCTGCGAGGACTTCGACTACCTCACGCTGACCCTGCAGGGCCGGCCGGTGGCCGCCGTGCACGGGGTCGGCCGCTCGCTGCCCCACGACCGGGGGCCGCACTGGATGACGTACTTCGAGGTGGAGGACACCGACGCGGCCGCCGGCCGGGTCCTGCGGCTCGGCGGCCGGATCGTCCAGCCGCCGCGCGAGGGCGTGAGCGGGCGGCTGGCCGTGGTCACCGACCCGGAGGGCGCGGTGTTCACGCTCGTGCGCGGCCGGCACTGACCGGCCGCGGGCGGCGGGCTACCGAAGCGACCCCGCCGGCCGCCCCGCGGCGCTCCGTGCGGGCCTGGCGTTGACCGTCAGGCCTGCGACCAGTGCCGCGAGCAGCACGCCGCCGAACGCCCACCAGAGGGTGGTGGTGTATCCGCTCACCAGGTACCCGCTCACCGCGTCCTGGGAGCCGATCCGCGGGAGGCCGGCGAAGACGGCGGCCAGTACCGTGCCGCCGACCGCCTCGCCCAGCTGGTGGGCCGTCATGACGGCTGCCGCGGCGGCCCCCAAGTGCCACGGGGCGACGCCGTCGGTCGCGGTGGCGAGGAGCGGGGCGAAGGCCAGGCCGGTGCCGAGGCCGGCGAGGATCGTGCCGGGCAGCACCTGGGCCTCGTACGTGCCGTTGACCTCCAGGCCGGTCAGGAGCAGCAGTCCCGCGGCCGTGAGCACCAGCCCGGCCGCGATCAGGACGCCGGGCGCGGCACGGTGGAGCAGGCGGCCGGAGATCTGGGTGGAGCCGATGACGACCGCCGCGACCATGGGGAGCAGGAGCAACCCGGTCGCGCCCGGGGCGTAGCCGAGCACGTACTGCAGGTAGAAGCTCACGGACAGGAACAGCGCGAGGAGGCCGGCCCCGGCCAGGAGCAGGGCGAGGAGGCTGCCGGCGCGGTTGCGGTCCTGGAGGACGTACGGCGGCAGGAGCGGGGCCGGAGACCTGGACTGCCACCACAGGAAGACCGCGAGCAGGACGGCGCCGACCGCCACCGGGATCAGCGCCCCGAGCGCGCCCCAGCCGTACGTCTCGGCCGCTCCGAGGCCGTAGAGGAGGGCGGCGACAGCGCCGGAGCCGAGCAGCACACCGGGCACGTCGGGGCGGGCTCCGCCGGGGGCAGGGCGGTCGTGCGCCAGGCCGGGTGCGCAGATCAGGGTGATCACCGCGAGGGGGACGGCTGCGTACAGCGCCACGTCCGAGGCCAGGCCCTGGACGAGCCATCCGCTCGCCGGCAGCGCGAGCGCGGAACCGCCGCCCACGAACACAGCGTAGATCCCGAAGGCCTTGCCGCGTGCCCTGGGTTCGGTGAAGCCCGCGGCCACCAGGGCGAGTCCGGCCGGTGTCACCAGCGCGCCGAAGACGCCCTGCAGGACGCGGGCCGCGACGAGTACTCCGCCCGAACCGCCGGCCACGCCGCCGAGTGCGCAGGCCGCCGCGAATCCGGCCAGGCCGATGAGCATCGTGCGCCGCCGCCCCAGGAGGTCCACGAGGTGACCGCCGAGCAGGAGCACCGCGCCGAAGGCGACCGCGTGGGCGATGAAGTACGGGCCCGGGCCGCTGAGGTGGAGGTCCGCCTGGAGTCCCGGCAGCGCCGCGCTGAAGACGGTCGCCTGGAACACCACCGCCAGCTGCGCGAGGGCGGCCACCACCAGGCCCCGCCAGCGCCTGGCGGAAGGGGAAGCGGACTCCCCGGGGTTCCCGGGGGCCGTGGACGGGGTCGCGGCCCAGCCGCCGGTGGGGACCGGGGGCGGCCCGAACCCCCGCGCGGAGCCGGAGTCCGCGGGAGCGGTGGGGGCGTACCCGGGCGGCGGGGGCGGGGGGAGCCAGGGCTCGGGGCGCGCGGGCGGAACACGGGGGTCGGCCCGCTCGGCGGGCGGCTCGGCGGGCATCGCGGGTGCGAAGTCCAGCAGCTCGGCGGCGTGGCGGCCGAGCTGGGCCAGGACGGCGCCCGGCAGCCACTCCCCCGCCTGGTCCGCCGCCGTCCGCTCGGCCACCTGCCCGGGGGTGGGCCGCCGGGCCGGGTCCTTGTGCAGGCAGGCGCGTACGAGCCCGACGAGCTCCTCGGGTACGCCGGTCAGGTCCGCTTCCTCTTCGGCGACCCGGAAGAGGTGGGCGTTCAGGCCGGTGTCCGCCGCGCCGAAGAGGAGCCGTCCGGTGGCCGCGTAGACGAGGACGGCACCGAGGCAGAAGACGTCGCTGGCGGGGGTGAGCTCCAGGCCGCGGACCTGCTCCGGGGACATGAAACCGGCCGAGCCGATCAGCATGCCGGTATGGGTGAGCAGGCTGTCCCCGGCGAGGTTGTCCATCGCCCGGGCGATGCCGAAGTCGATGACGCGCGGGCCGTCGACGGTGACCAGGACGTTGGAGGGTTTGAGGTCGCGATGGATCAGGCCCGCCTCGTGCACGGCCTGCAGGGCCAGGGCGAGGCGGTTGGCGAGGGTGCGCACGGAGTGCTCGGGCAGCGGCCCGAAGTCCTTGGCGACCACGGTGTGCAGGTCGGGCCCGGGGATGTACTGGGTCGCCACCCAGGGCACGGCGGCCTCCGGGTCCGCGTCGAGGACGGCCGCGGTCCAGCTCCCGCCCACCCGCCGGGCGGCGGCCACCTCCCGGGCGAAGCGCCTGCGGAACTCCGGGTTCCCGGCGTACTCGGCCTGCACCACCTTCACGGCGACGGTGCGCCCGCCCTCGGAGCGGCCGAGGTAGACCAGGCCCATGCCGCCTGCGCCCAGCCGGGCGATCAGACGGTACGGGCCGATACGGGGCGGGTCTTCGACGATCAGCTGATCCACGCCACGAGGATAGTGCAACTATCCAAGGGGCGCGGGTGCATTGGCGGAATCCGGGGAATCCGGGCAGCAGGAGGCGACGGTCCGTCAGTGCGGCTTCTGCGGGGGTCAGTTGTGCGGGGCCGTTCCGCTGACCCGGTGGTCGGCGTGGCTGAGGGCTTCCAGCACGAGCCGGCGCAGATGCCCGTCGCGCAGGCTGTAGTGGATGCGCCGGCCGTCGCGGCGGGTGTCGACGAGGCCCGCCAGCCTCAGCTTCGCCAGGTGCTGGCTCACCGCGGTCCGTGACGCGGCGCAGCGGTCGGCCAGCGAGCCGACGTCCGACTCCCCCTGGGCGAGCAGCCACAGGAGGTGCAGCCGGGTGATGTCCGAGAGCATCGCGAAGACCTCGGTCGCCTCGGCGAGACGCGCCCTGTCGGGATCCCGTAGGTGCGCATCGGGTGCAGGTGGCTGAGGTTCGCGAGCTGGCATACCCCACAGAGTAGGCCGCTCCGGGGAGACACAGGGCGAGGGTGGAGCATCAATCCCGCAAACATGTGCGCAGATGCGCAGGTGTGGATATATTGAGTTCCCCGTCCCACCACTCAGTCCGGAGGGCCCCCGCATGCCGAGCGTGCTGCGCGACCGCACCTACCGCCGCCTGTTCGGAGCCCAGGTCATCGCCCTGACCGGCACCGGCCTGGCCACCGTGGCCCTCGGCCTGCTCGCGTACGACCTCGCGGGCCCCGACGCGGGTTCGGTGCTCGGAACGGCGCTCGCGATCAAGATGGTGGCGTACGTCGCCGTCGCGCCGGTGATCGCCGCGG
The DNA here is from genome assembly GCF_040612195.1 of Streptomyces sp. NPDC006450. Taxonomy (NCBI): domain Bacteria; kingdom Bacillati; phylum Actinomycetota; class Actinomycetes; order Kitasatosporales; family Streptomycetaceae; genus Streptomyces; species Streptomyces sp. NPDC006450. The sequence goes on from NZ_JBEXPT010000092.1 coordinate 27,217, forward strand.
TGGCCGACCGGCTGCCGCGCCGGGCCCTCCTCGTCGGCTCCGACCTGGTCCGGGCGGGGGTCGCGCTCTTCCTGCCGTTCGTGAGCCAGGTCTGGCAGGTCTACGTCCTGATCTTCCTGCTGCAGACCGCCTCGGCCGCCTTCACCCCGACCTTCCAGGCCCTGATCCCCGACGTCCTGCCCGAGGAGCGCGCCTACACGCGGGCCCTGTCCCTGTCCCGGCTCGCCTACGACCTGGAGAGCCTCGTCAGTCCCGTGCTCGCGGCCGCGCTGCTGTCGGTGGTCAGCTACGACCGGCTGTTCCTCGGTACGGCGGCCGGCTTCCTCGCCTCGTCCGCGCTCGTGGTGTCCGCCGTCCTGCCCCGACGGGCGCGGACCTCCGCCGCGTCCGGGCCGGGCGCGTACGCCAGGGCCACCGCGGGGACGCGCCTGTTCCTCGCCGCCCCAGCGCTGCGGTCCCTGCTGGCGATGAACCTCGCGGTAGCGGCCGCCGGAGCCGTGGTCACGGTCAACTCCGTCGTGTACGTACGGGACTTCCTGGGGCTGTCCGTCGAGTCGGTCGCCCTCGCCCTCGGCGCCTACGGAGCCGGGTCCATGACCGTGGCCCTGGCGCTGCCGCGGATCCTGGAGAACCGCCCGGACCGGCGGGTGATGCTGGCCGGGGCCCTGATGCTCCCCGCGGCGTTCTGCGCCCTCGGCGTCATCACCTCGGCGCACGGCGGCGGTTGGCGCTGGCCCGCGCTGCTGGGCACGTGGGCGGGGTTCGGGGCGGCCTGCTCGATGGTGCTCACGCCTGCCGGCCGGGTGGTCCGGCGGGCCGTACCGGAAGGGGACCGCACCGCGGTGTTCGCCGCCCAGTTCTCCCTGTCGCACGCCGCCTGGCTGCTGACCTATCCGCTCGCGGGCTGGGTCGGCGCGAAGGCCGGGCTCGGGTGGGCGACGGCGGTCCTCGGCGCGATCGCGCTCGCCGCCGCGGCCCTGGCC
>NZ_JBEXPT010000093.1:0-27866 GCF_040612195.1 Streptomyces sp. NPDC006450
GCCGTTTCTCCACGCCGTACGTCCACGGCGGCTGCGCGCCGCCACAGGGCTCGCCCCGCCCCGGGTGCCGGAGGGGGTCGACGCCGGGCCACGGCACGACGACGTACGCGTACAGGGCCGTCGGGCGGCCCCGACCGGGTCACCGACCAGGCGGGAAACGTGCGGCCGACCCGGGCACGGAGCCCGCGGGCGGCGCCGCGGAAGGGCGGGCCGGTCCGCCGAGGCCCCGCCGCGGGCCCCGGTTTGACCCCTCCGACCGGGCCCCGTAACCTAGGTCGCTGGCGTGTCTATGCGCACGCCAATCCACTGAGCACCTCACCTCCCGTACCGCCTCGCGGCTCGGGGGAGGCCGGCCTGCGGTTCCGCGGGGCCGGCTGGCTTCAGGGGTTCCCGATTTCGAGTGAGAGAGAGATCCGCGTGTACGCCATCGTGCGCAGCGGTGGTCGCCAGCACAAGGTTGCTGTCGGCGACATCGTTGAAGTTGACAAGATTCCCACTGCCAAGGTTGGCGACACGGTCGAGCTCTCGACCCTGCTCGTTGTCGACGGCGAAGCCGTGACCAGCGACCCGTGGGTCCTGGCCGGCATCAAGGTCCAGGCCGAGATCGTGGACCACCACAAGGGTGCCAAGATCGACATCCTTCGGTACAAGAACAAGACCGGCTACCGCCGTCGCCAGGGTCACCGCCAGCAGTACACGGCGATCAAGGTCACCGGTATCCCCGCGGCTGCGAAGTAAGAGGGACTGAGACATGGCACACAAGAAGGGCGCATCGTCCACCCGGAACGGGCGCGATTCCAACGCTCAGCGGCTCGGCGTGAAGCGCTTCGGCGGTCAGGTCGTTTCCGCTGGTGAGATCCTCGTCCGCCAGCGCGGCACCCACTTCCACCCGGGTTCGGGTGTCGGTCGTGGTGGCGACGACACGCTGTTCGCGCTGCAGGCCGGTTCGGTCGAGTTCGGCACGCACCGTGGCCGCAAGGTCGTCAACATCGTTCCGGCTGCCTGATTTCAGCTCCTGCTGAATCGGTAGTCCGAAGCATCCCGAGGGCGGATCTCAACTCTTCCCGGCGCGAGCCGGGAAGAGAGGTCCGCCCTCGGCGCGTTGTCACATAGACACGTTTAATGGGTAGCAAGGCCTACCCCCCGGGCTTTCCGGGATATTCCCGCTGTATCTGGAGGAACAACCATGACCACCTTCGTGGACCGCGTCGAGCTGCACGTCGCCGCGGGTAACGGGGGCCACGGCTGCGCCTCCGTTCACCGGGAGAAGTTCAAGCCGCTCGGCGGCCCCGACGGCGGAAACGGCGGCCGCGGCGGCGACGTCATCCTGGTGGTGGAGCAGGCTGTCACCACCCTGCTGGACTACCACCACAGCCCCCACCGCAAGGCCACCAACGGCAAGCCCGGCGAGGGCGGCAACCGCTCCGGCAAGGACGGCCAGGACATGATCCTGCCCGTGCCGGACGGCACGGTCGTCCTCGACAAGGAGGGCAACGTCCTCGCCGACCTCGTCGGCCAGGGCACCACCTACGTGGCCGCCGAGGGCGGCCGCGGCGGCCTCGGCAACGCGGCGCTCTCCTCGGCCCGCCGCAAGGCGCCCGGCTTCGCGCTCCTCGGCGTACCCGGCACCGGCGGCGACGTCATCCTGGAGCTCAAGACCGTCGCCGACGTGGCGCTGGTCGGTTTCCCGAGCGCCGGCAAGTCCTCGCTGATCTCGGTGCTGTCCGCAGCCAAGCCGAAGATCGCGGACTACCCCTTCACCACCCTCGTCCCGAACCTGGGCGTCGTCACCGCCGGCTCGACGGTCTACACGATCGCCGACGTACCGGGCCTCATCCCCGGCGCCAGCCAGGGCAAGGGCCTCGGCCTGGAGTTCCTGCGCCACGTCGAGCGCTGCTCGATCCTCGTGCACGTCCTGGACACCGCCACCCTGGAGTCCGACCGCGACCCGCTCGCCGACCTCGACGCCATCGAGGAGGAGCTGAAGCTCTACGGCGGCGGCCTGGAGAAGCGCCCGCGCCTCGTCGTCCTCAACAAGGTCGACATCCCCGACGGCAAGGACCTCGCCGACATGGTCCGCCCGGACCTGGAGGCCCGCGGCTACAAGGTCTTCGAGGTCTCGGCGGTCTCCCGCACGGGTCTCAAGGAGCTGTCCTTCTTCCTCGCCGAGGTCATCGCGAAGTTCCGCGCCCGCAAGCCGAAGGAGGAGGCGACCCGCGTCGTCATCCGCCCGAAGGCCGTGGACGACTCCGGCTTCACGATCGCCTACGACGAGGTCGAGGACGTGTACCGCGTGCGCGGCGAGAAGCCGGAGCGCTGGGTCCGCCAGACCGACTTCAACATCGACGAGGCCGTCGGCTACCTCGCCGACCGCCTCAACCGCCTGGGCGTCGAGGACGCGCTGCGCAAGGCCGGTGCCCGTGCGGGTGATGGTGTGGCCATCGGTTCCGACGAGGACGCGGTCGTCTTCGACTGGGAGCCGACCATGATGGCCGGCGCCGAGATGCTGGGCCGCCGCGGTGAGGACCACCGTCTGGAGGCGCCGCGTCCGGCCACCACGCGCCGCAAGGAGAAGGAAGCCGAGCGGGATTCCGCCCAGAAGGAGTACGACGAGTTCCGTCCCTTCTGACCGGGACCGTAGCCGAGGGCGACGGCCGGGTCTCCGGCCGTCGTCACAGGCACGTCACAGGATTCCGTTTATCCCCCGTTCGAGTGGCCCGTCTTAAGGCCATGTTTACCCGGGTGGCCTAGGATCCATGGGTGACGAGCACCCGTACCCCCACAGTTGCCGTCGTCGTGATCGCATACAACGATGCCGAGCTCGTCGGTCAGGCCGTTTCTTCGGCTCTCGCCCAGGGTCCGGTTGTCGCCGAGGTCATCGCGGTCAACGACGCGTCCCGCGACGGCACCGCCCAGGTGCTGGACGAGCTGGCAGCCCGCCACCCCCGCGTGAAGGTCGTGCACCGCACGGAGAACAGCGGGGGCTGCGGCACCCCCCGCAACGACGGCATCGCGGCCGCGACCGCCCCCTACGTCATGTTCCTCGACAGCGACGACATCCTGCCCGCCGGGGCGATCGACGCCCTGGTCCGCGCGGCCGGGGAGCACCGGTCGCCGGTCACGGTCGGCTCCTGCGTCCGCCGTGAACTGCCCGAGAGCCGCGACGTGCCCTGGGTGCCCGGCCTGTACACGCCGGGCGAGGTCATCGACCGCCCGTCGGACCGGCCGGAGCTGGTCCGCGACACCCTCTGCGTCAACAAGCTGTACGAGCGGGCGTTCCTGGACATGTACGGGATCCGCTTCCCGGACGGCCGGTTCATCTACGAGGACTTCGTGTTCACCGCCCGCGTGCTGGCGGCCCGCCCCCGCATCGCGGTGATCGGCGACCTCGTCTACGTGTGGCACGTGCGCCGCAACGCCGCGCAGGTCTCCATCTCCCTGGACCGCAAGGACGTCGGCAACTGGAGTGCCCGCGTGGAGGCGCACCGCGTCGCCTCCCGCCTCATGACCGCCTCCTCGCCCGAGCTGGGCCGGGCCTGCCAGGTCAAGTTCCTGGAGTACGACCTGCGCATGTACCTGCGCGAGCTCGGCCAGGACCCCGGCTACCAGGCGGCCTGGTGGACGCTGACCCGCGACTACGTCGCCGGGTTCTCCGAGGCCGACATCGAGGCCGCCGGGGCGCACGCCCGCTGGATCGTCCGGGTGCTGCGCGCCACCGAGGCGCCGCCCGCCGCCGACGACCTGCTGCGGCTGACCCGCTTCGCCGCCGATCCGCCCCGCCTGCTGCCCCCGTACGCCATCGGCCCCTCCGGAGCGCCGGTCTGGAGCGACACGCTGCCGGTGGAGCTGGACGGGCTGGACAAGCTGGAGACGGCCGAGCTGCCCATCACCATCGACGCCGAGCCGAGCGGCTGCGCAGGGCTGCGGATCCAGGTCCACGACCTGTACGGGCGCCTCGCCGCGGCCGGTCCGCGCACCGTCCAGCTGCGCTTCCAGCCCCGGGGCGACCTGGGGGAGCTGCTGGTCGCCGAACCGGTGGAGCTCACCCCGTCCGCGGACGGCGACCGGTGGACCGCGCAGCTGCCCTTCCGGCTCACCACGCTGGCGAGCCTCGGGCGGGGCGAGGGCCGGCGGGGCCTGCAGGCGTGGGACGTGAAGCTGAGCGTGGAGTGCGCCGACGGGAGCTCCGTCCTCACCTCCCCGCGCCCCCTCAGCCGCCTTCTCCACCGCCGGGTGCTGCCCAGCAGCCGGTACGGTGTGCTGTTGGCGCAGCCCTACCGCACGACGGGCGGATCGCTGGCGCTGAGGCTCGCGCCCGGTGCCTCGGGCGTCATGAGCCTGGCCCGCCACCGGTTCCACCGGGCCCGCATACTCCGCGGCTAGAACGGAACCCGGCAGCCCGGACGGCCGGGACGGGAAGCCCGACGGCAAGCCGGACCAGAAGTCGGACCAGAAGCACGAAAGAGAACTGGGAGACACGCATGACGTTCCTGATCACTGGTGGTGCCGGTTACATCGGGGCGCACGTCGTCCGCGCGATGCTGCTCGCGGGTGAGGAGGTCGTGGTTCTGGACGACCTCTCCACCGGCAACGCCGACCGCGTCCCGGAGGGTGTTCCGCTGGTGGTCGGCTCGGTGCTCGACCGTCAGGTCCTCGACGAGACCTTCGCCCGCTACCGGATCACCGGCGTGGTCCACCTGGCGGGCAAGAAGCAGGTCGGCGAGTCCGTCGAGAAGCCGCTGCATTACTACGAGGAGAACGTGGGCGGCCTCACCGTCCTGCTCCAGGCCGTGGCCGCAGCGGGCGTGCGCAACTTCCTCTTCTCCTCCTCCGCCTCCGTGTACGGGATGCCCGACGTGGACCTCGTCACCGAGGACACCCCGTGCCTGCCGCTGAGCCCGTACGGAGAGACGAAGCTGGCGGGTGAGTGGCTGGTCCGCGGCGCGGGCAGGGCCCACGGCATCTCCACCGCGTGCCTGCGCTACTTCAACGTGGCGGGCGCCGCGACCCCCGAGCTCGCCGACACCGGCGTCTTCAACCTGGTCCCGATGATCTTCGAGCGGTTCGACAAGGGCGAGGGCGCCCGGATCTTCGGCGACGACTACGCGACTCCCGACGGCACCTGCATCCGCGACTACATCCACGTCGCCGACCTCGCGGAGGCCCACGTGGTGGCCGCCCGCAAGCTCGTCGAATGGGGCGCGCAGGGCGAGTACAAGGACCTCACCGTCAACATCGGCCGCGGCGAGGGCGTCTCCGTCCGAGAGATGGTCGAGCTGGTGAACGAGGCCACCGGGCACACCGATCCCGCCTACGCGCCCGCGGTCTCCCCGCGCCGCGCCGGTGACCCCGCGAAGGTCGTCGCCTCCGCCGACCGGATCGCGGCGGAGCTGGGCTGGAAGGCCCGTCACGACGTGCGCGAGATGATCACCTCGGCCTGGGAGGGCTGGGAGGCCCACCGCAAGGCCTGACGCAGGCAGTAGGTACGAAGAAGCCGCCCGCCCCGGTCGATCCGGGGCGGGCGGCTTCTTCGTAAGCACTGCGCCGGGCTCGGTCCGGAGGGCTCAGCGTTCCAGGAAGGCTCAGTTCTCCAGGAAGCTCAGTTCTCCGGAAAGTTCAGCGCTCCAGGAAGGAGAACAGCTCCTCCCACCGGTCGGTGATGTCGACGCTGGAGAACCGCCGCACGCTGTGGAAGGCGGCGTCGCCGAGCCGGTCGCGCAGCTCGCGGTCGGCCATCAGCCGGTCCAAGTGCGCGCCCAGCTCCATCGTGTTGCCGAGCCGGGCCAGCAGCCCGTCTTCCTCGTGCGTGACGATCTCCCGGACACCCGGCGCGCAGTCGAAGGCGGCCACCGGCACACCCGCGGCCATCGCCTCCAGCAGCGTGATCGGGAACCCTTCGGCGCGCGAGGCCTGGGCGAAGACGGAGGCCCCGTTCAGCGCGCCCAGCACATCGCTGGTGCTGCCCATCCACTCCACGGAGCCGCCCAGGCCCAGCCCGGCGGCGTGCGCCCGCAGGCTCGGCTCCTCCACGCCGGCCCCGTAGATCCTCAGGACCCAGTCGGGGTGCTGCGGCGAGGCGTCCGCCCACGCGTCGAGCAGCAGGTCCACGCCCTTCTCGAAGGCGAGGCGGCCGACGCTCGCCACGACCTTCCCGGTGCGCGGTGCGGGAGCTGCGGGCATGAACGGCAGCGGATTCGGCATGCTGGAGACGTTCTCCATGCCCGCGCGGATCCAGAGGTCGGCGTCCTCGGGGGTCAGCACGAGCACGCGGTCGACCTCCCGGTAGTGCCGGCGGACCCGCTGGCCCCGGCTGGACTTGTTGCTGGCCTCGAAGGACTCGTGGCTCATGCCGATGACCGTGCAGCCCTTGGTGTCGGCGAGGGCCACCCACTCCATCGCCCAGACCTGAGTGACGATCACCACGGCGCCGGGGCGTGCCGCGCGCAGCAGCTCGCCGAGCCGGTCCGCCTTGACCTGCATCGTCGCCCGGCGGGCCGCCTGGCGGCGCCGTTCGGGCGCGTTGAGCCGGCCCTTGATGCCGTGCAGGGTGCGGGCCGGCGCCGGGTGGGTTTCGTACAGCGTGGTCACCGCGTAGGGAAGGTCCGCGGGGAACCGCTGGCGGACCTCCTCGGCGACGGGGGCGATGCCGATGACGTGGACCCGGTGTCCGCGGTCGCTGAACAGCCGGGCCATCTGGTGCGACCAGGTGGTCACGCCACCGAGCTCGTCCACGCTGTTGGAGACGAGGAAGATGTCACGGCCGCCGCCGACGGTGGAAGTCTGCTGGCTCACTTGCCGCTCCTGCTGAAGAACTTCTCGACGATCCGGCGGGCCGCGTCCCCGCGGTCGTACTCGCCGAACTCGGCGAGGAAGCGCTGGCGCGCCTCGGCGTACTTGGCATCCGCCTCGTCGAAGGCGGAGAGGGCCTGGAGCAGTTCGTCCGCGGTGGCGACCACCGGGCCCGGGGCCTTCTCCTTCAGGTCGAAGTACGTGCCGCGGATGTCGTTCGCGTACTTCTCGTAGTCGTACGCGAAGAACAGCATCGGCCGGTCCAGGGCCGCGTAGTCGAACATCACGGACGAGTAGTCGGTGACCAGCCCGTCGGCGAGCGCCAGCAGCGGAGTGATGTCGTGGTGCCGGGACACGTCGATGACCCGGCCCGCGACCGACGGCGGCAGTGTCACGCTGTTGAGGTAGTGGGTGCGCACCAGCAGCGTGAAGCGGTCGCCGAGCCGGTCGGCGAACTCCTCGACGTCGAAGGGGAACGTGAAGCCCTGCACCGTGCCGTCCGCGCCCGCCCGGAAGGTCGGCGCGTACAGCAGCACCTTCTTGTCCGGGTCGATCCCGAACTCGCCCGCCAGGGGACCGCGGACCCGCTCGCCGCTGTCCGCCTCGGCGCGGTGGGCCGCGACCAGGGCGTCGTTGCGCGGGTAGCCGGTGCGCAGCAGCACCTCGTCACGCAGCCGGAAACCCCTGGCGAGGGTGCGGGCGTCGTGCTCGGAGCGGATCAGGAAGTGGTCGAAGCGGTCGACGGCCGTCTGGAAGCGGCTCTGGGCGGCCCGGTCCTGCGCCTTGGTGCGGGGCTCGTGGAAACCCATCCGCTTGAGCGCCGAGCCGTGCCAGGTCTGGATGTACGTGGTCCCCGGGCGCTTGGCCAGCGCCAGCGGGAAGCCCTGGTTGTCGATCCAGTACTCGGCCTGCGCGAGCGCCCGCAGGTAGGCCCAGCTCCAGCGGCGCACCAGGGTGGCCTCCTGGGGGAAGCCGGTGGGCCTGGCGCCCGCGTACGACCAGATCGCCTCGAACCGTGCGCCGGAGCGCACCAGCTCCTCGTAGATCGCCCTCGGGCTGTCGCTGTACTGCTTGCCCATGTGGCTCTCGAAGACGACCGTGCCCTTCTTGACGGGCAGCTTCGAGAAGACCTCGTGGTAGACCTTCACCTTCTGCTCGCCCGAGCCGAGGTTGCGGCGGGCCCGCAGGGCCTTGCGCAGGCTCCGCTTGACCACGCCGGCGGCCTTGCCGTGCATCGCGCCGTTGATCAGCGTCTGGGTGCGCACGGCGGCGGCGCCCTCGGCGGTCAGGACGTAGGAGAGGTTGCCCTTCTTGGTCATCTCCGGCTCGAAGCGGTCGGAGACCAGCCGGGTCAGCCTCGGGCGCACGCGCAGCCGGGCCGCCTGCTCCAGGTCGACCCCGCCGACGGAGACGCGGGTGTGGAGCCGGTCGTCGCCGGCCGTCAACTTCATGCGTACGTCCCAGACCGCGTCGATGATGCCGAGGGGGCGGACGGTGCCGCCGATATCGGCTGTGGCCTGCCACTCGATCGTGTCGCCGGCGTGGCGCACGGTTGACACCGGGAAGCTGAAGGAGCGGACGCCGATCTGCCGGCGGGCGCGGAATTCCAGTGAGGCCTTCAGCTCCACGTCCGGGCGGATCCGGCCCAGCGGGTTCACCACGGCACCCGACAGGGTGACGGTGCCGCGGCCGTCGTCCTCGTACGCGGTGAGGCGGTTGCCCAGCGTGAGGGAGGCGAGCGGGGCGCCGGCGTAGGGCTGGTCGGTGACGTCCAGTATCCGGCGGGCCACCTCCGCCTCGGGTCCGTCGATGTGCCGGCCGCACCAGTAGACGCGCCCGTCCCGCTCGGCGAGCGGGGAGGTGAGCCGGCCCTGGTTGGTCATGGCGTCGGCGGCGGGCAGGAGGTTGTCCCAGTCCTCCTTGCCGAGCAGGTAGGCGCAGATGGCCTGCAGGTTGCTGACGTGGTCGTACGCGGCCCGGTCGATGCCGGCCAGGTAGCTGTTGGCGAGACGGGCGAACTCCTGGCGGTAGGCGTCACCGAGCAGGGGCAGGTCGCGCAGGTGGAGCACCAGGTCGTGCTTGAGGAACTTGATGTCCTTCGCGGACTTGATCTCCGCGTGGCCCTCGGCCGCCAGCAGTTCGTCGACGCGGCGGTGGATCTCCATCCGGTGGACGAAGTTCTCGATCTCGTGGCGCCGGTTGCTGATCGACTTCGCCGAGGCCCTCTCGATCACGTTCCAGTAGTAGACGTGGTTCGGGATGAGCGTGATGCGGCGCGCGGCGACGTAGGCCTGTGCGGAGAAGAGCAGGTCCTCGTAGTGGATGCCCACCGGGAACTCCAGGCCCTGGTCCAGCAGGAACGCGCGCCGGTAGCACTTGTTCGTGGAGAGGGTGTCGTAGACCAGCAGGTCCGGGTACTCGGTGATCGACTCCAGCGTGCGGGTGCGCGCGTAGATCCACGGGTACCACTCGGTGGTCTTGCCCGAACGGCTGTCGAGGTGGACCCGGACGCACATGCCCGAGACCAGGTCGGACCCGGTCCGCTCGGCGGCGTCCAGCATGTTGCGGCAGGCGTTGCGCTCCAGCACGTCATCGCTGTCGAGGAACATGACGTAGGTGCCGGTGGCCTGCTGGATTCCGTGATTGCGCGGGGCGCCGCAACCCCCGCTGTTCTCCGCCAGCTGGAAGGCGCGTACTCTCCCCGGATGCGCGGTGGCGAGCTTCTGGGCGACCGCGTAGGACCCGTCCTTGCTGCAGTCGTCGACGATCACGACTTCGACCCCGTGCAGGGTCTGGTCCAAGACCGACTGGACGGCTGTCGGGAGACGCTCTGCGTCGTTGTAGACGATGACGACCACGGAGACGTCAGGCACGTGCACCTCGATCCCTCTGTTTCCTTGCGCTTTGACCGTTCAAGCTACTGTGTACCGCACTCGCCCCTGGCCGGGCTCACACCGGCAGCGTGCATACTTCTAGGGTGAGGTGAGTGGCAGGTCCGGTCGCCGTAATCCACCCGTTCGGACCGCAGGAAGTGTTCATGAAGCTGTCTGTAGTAGTTCCTTGCTACAACGAGGAAGCTGTCATCGACAGCTTCGACACGGAGATCCGCAAGGTTCTGGATGCCCTGCCCGTCGAGTACGAGGTCTGCTACGTCGACGACGGCAGCCGCGACGGAACCCTCGAGAAGCTCCGCAAGATCGCCGCGCAGTACACCGACCAGACCCGCTACGTCTCCTTCAGCCGGAACTTCGGCAAGGAGGCCGGCATGCTGGCGGGCCTGCGCGAGGCGACCGGTGACGCCGTGGTCATCATGGACGCGGACCTCCAGCACCCGCCGGAGCTCATCGCCACCATGCTCGACTACTACCGGCAGGGTCACGACCAGATCATCGCCCGCCGCACCCGCGAAGGCGACAAGAAGCTCCGCTCGGCGCTGAGCCGCCTCTACTACCGCGGCGTCAACCGCTGGGTCGACGTGGAGCTCACCGACGGAGTCGGCGACTTCCGGCTGCTGTCCCGCCCGGCCGTGGACGCGCTGCTGTCGCTGCCCGAGTACAACCGCTTCTCCAAGGGCCTCTTCTCCTGGATCGGCTTCGACACGGTCCACTTCGACTACCGCAACGCGCAGCGCGAGGCCGGCGAGACGAAGTGGAAGTTCGGCGCCCTGCTGAACTACGGCATGGACGGGCTCATCTCGTTCAACAACCGGCCGCTGCGCATCGGCATCTGGTCGGGCGTGTCGCTGGTGGCCCTGACCGTGCTCTACGCGGTGTGGATCGCCGTCATGGCGATGACCAACGGGGTGGAGTCCCCGGGCTACGTCACGATCGTCGCGCTCATCGCGGGCCTGGGCGGCCTGCAGATGATCATGCTGGGTCTGATCGGCGAGTACATCGGCCGCATCTACTACGAGACCAAGCGCCGGCCGCACTTCCTGGTGAAGGAGTCGCACGGCACCGACCGGACGGGCACCCCCACGGACATCCGGGACGCGCAGCTGCCGGATGCCGAGGCCGTGATCGCGGAGCGAAGCAACTGATGTCGCGCACGGAGGACGGGCGGCCGGCCACCGACCGGAAGACCCAGCTCGGCCAGATCGTCCGCTTCGGTCTGGTCGGCGGGGTCAACACGGGGACCTTCTACGTCCTCTACCTGCTCCTGCACCCGTGGATGCCGTACTTCGCCGCCTACTCCCTGGCCTTCGTGCTGGCGATGGTCGGCTCGTTCTTCATGAACACCTACTTCACCTACCGGACCCGGCCGACCTGGAAGAAGTTCCTGCTCTTCCCGCTGACCAACATCACGAACTACGTGATCCAGTCCGCCGGCCTGTACGCCCTGGTGAGCTGGGCGGGCATGAACACCAAGATCGCGCCGCTGGTCGCGGCGGTCGTGGCGATCCCCTTCACCTTCGTCCTCTCCCGCAAGATCCTCGTGCCGGGTACGGCCCGCGCGGCCGGGGAACCGGAGCAGGCGCACAGCGCGTCCACGGTCTGAAACCGGAGGGCGGCCCCGCCCGGACACCCCGTAGATTGGGCGGACAGGTTCGCCACGTTCCTGTTCGTGCTTGTGTGTGTTCGGCGAGGGTCAGGGGACAGAAGTGTCAGCGGCTAGGCAGGGTGTGCTCGACGCGCGCAGGATCGTGGTCAAGGTCGGCTCCTCCTCCTTGACCACGGCGGCCGGCGGGCTCGACGCCGACCGGGTGGACGCGCTGGTCGACGTACTGGCCAAGGCGCGCAGCGGCGGCGAGAAGGAGATCGTCCTGGTCTCCAGCGGAGCCATCGCCGCCGGACTCTCCCCGCTCGGCCTGCGCCGCCGCCCCACCGACCTGGCCCGCCAGCAGGCCGCCGCGAGCGTCGGCCAGGGCCTGCTCGTCGCCCGCTACACGGCCTCCTTCGCCCGGTACGGCGTGCGCGTCGGCCAGGTGCTCCTGACCACCGACGACACGAGCCGGCGGGCGCACTACCGCAACGCCTACCGGACCCTGGACCAGCTCCTGGCCATGGGGGCGCTGCCCGTCGTCAACGAGAACGACACCGTCGCCACCGACGAGATCCGCTTCGGTGACAACGACCGCCTCGCCGCACTCGTGGCCCACCTGGTCCGCGCCGACCTCCTCGTCCTGCTCTCGGACGTGGACGGCCTCTACGACGGGGACCCGTCCCAGCCCGGCACCAGCCGCATCGACGAGGTGCGCGGCCCCGAGGACATCGCCCACGTCACCATCGGCAGCGTCGGCAAGGCGGGCGTCGGCACCGGCGGCATGGCCACCAAGGTCGAGGCGGCGCGCATCGCGGCGGCGGCCGGCATCCCGGTCGTGCTGACCTCGGCCAGCCAGGCCGCGGACGCCCTCGCCGGGCGGGCGACCGGCACCTTCTTCCACTCCACCGGACGCCGCTCGACGGACCGGCTGCTCTGGCTGCAGCACGCGTCGGCTCCGCAGGGACACCTCGTCCTGGACGAGGGAGCCGTCCGCGCGGTGACCGAACGCGGCAGCTCGCTGCTGCCCGCCGGCATCGCCTCGGTCGAGGGAGACTTCGTCGCCGGGGACCCCGTGGAACTGCGCGCGGCCGACGGCCGGGCGGTGGCGCGCGGCCTCGTCAACTTCGACGCGAAGGAGCTCCCGCAGCTCCTCGGCCGCTCCACGCGCGAGCTCGCGCGGGAACTCGGACCCGAGTACGAGCGGGAGGTCGTCCACCGTGACGATCTGGTCCTGCTGCAGGGCTGAGGTTCGGTAAAACCGCCGCGCGGTGAGCCGAGGACTGGTCAACTGTGAGGGGCGGACAGGCGTAGCGCAGACAAGGAGGCGGCTGGTGGGACGAGCGCTGACCAGCGTCGGCACCGGGGACGGTGACGTCGGCGGGACCGGGGATGACCGGGACGCCTCCCGTCTCTGGCACGTCACCCTGAGCGTCTCCGGCAAGCCCGCTCCGCTGTCCGACGTACGCCGTGGGCTGGAGCAGCTCGCCCACGACCATCCCTTCCTGCTGACCAGCCGCTACGCCGACGACCACGCGGAAATCCGCTACTGGGAGGAAGCCCGCGACCTCCACGACGCGGCCGCCGTCGCGCTGCGGCTCTGGGGGGAACACCGGTCCTCGGCGAAGCTCCCGCCCTGGGAGATCGTCGGCCTGGAAGTCATCGACCGCGCCACCTACCACCAGCGCGTGGCCGAAGGCTACGGCCCACCCCCGGCCCACCCCATGGGCGTGCACCCCTATGAGACGCGCCGCCCTCCTTCTTGACGCGTCGCTTCGCATCGCAGCGGTGCGAAGCCGGGGAGGCCCGTCAGGGCCGAGCCGTGCGAGCGGCGCGTCAAGAGGGGAAGGCGTCTCGCGGGGTGGAACCCCATCCGGCCCGGCGGGGGCGGGGATTACCCTGGCGGCATGACCTCGCTCGATGCCACGACCTCGCCCGTGATCGCCACCGCGCAAGCGGCCCGGACCGCCGCCGCGGTCATCGCCCCGCTCCCGCGGTCCGCCAAGGACAAGGCCCTGCTGGCCATCGCGGACGCGCTGGAGGCCCGTACGGCCGAGATCGTCGAGGCCAACGCCGTCGACACGGCGAAGGCGGCCGCCGCCGGGACCAGCGAGACCGTCATCGACCGTCTCACCCTCACCCCCGACCGCATCGCGGCCATCGCCTCCGACGTCCGTGACGTCGCGGCCCTGCCCGACCCCGTCGGCGAGGTCGTCCGCGGCTCCACCCTCCCCAACGGGATCGACCTCCGCCAGATCCGCGTCCCGCTCGGCGTCGTCGGCATCATCTACGAGGCCCGCCCCAACGTCACCGTCGACGCCGCCGCCCTCTGCCTGAAGTCCGGCAACGCCGTCCTCCTGCGCGGCTCCTCCTCGGCCTACGCCTCCAACACCGCCCTCGTCGCCATCCTGCGCGACGCCGTCGCGTCGGCCGGCCTCCCCGCCGACGCCATCCAGCTCGTACCGGGAGAGTCCCGCGACTCCGTCCGCGAGCTGATGCGCGCCCGCGGCCTCGTCGACGTCCTCATCCCGCGCGGCGGCGCCTCGCTCATCAAGACCGTCGTCGAGGAATCCATCGTCCCGGTCATCGAGACCGGTACCGGAAACTGCCACGTCTACGTGGACGCCCAGGCCGACCTGGCCATGGCCGTGGACATCCTCGTCAACTCCAAGGCCCAGCGCCCCTCCGTCTGCAACTCCGCGGAGACCCTGCTCGTCCACCGGGACATCGCCGACGCCTTCCTGCCGCTCGCCCTGGACGCCCTCGCCGACGCCGGCGTGACCGTCCACGGCGACGAGCGGGTGCTGGCGTACGCGGAGGACTCCAAGGTCACGGCCCTCCCCGCCACCGACGAGGACTGGGCCGCCGAGTACCTCTCGTACGACATCGCCGCGGGTGTCGTGGACTCGCTCGACGAGGCCGTCACCCACATCCGCCGCTGGACCTCCGGCCACACCGAGGCGATCGTCACCACCTCGCAGGCCGCCGCGCGCCTCTTCACCCAGCTGGTCGACTCGACCACGGTTGCCGTGAACGCCTCCACCCGGTTCACGGACGGTGGCCAGTTCGGCTTCGGCGCGGAGATCGGCATCTCCACGCAGAAGCTGCACGCCCGGGGCCCGATGGGGCTTCCCGAGCTCACCTCGACCAAGTACATCGTCACCGGCGACGGTCACGTACGGTAGTCGACCACTGGACGCGGTGTGGCCGGATTTCGGCCTACACCCTGCCCAAAGGTGTCCCTCAGGTCTACGCTGGTCTCGTGCCGGACGACGTGGGGGGCAAACCGTTCCCGGACGACGGGGAGCCCGACGACGACCGCGGAGGCGCGGACAAGGACTTCGCCTCCGTGGTGTTCGACGAGGACTTCGTCCGGAACGCCGAGATCCGTGAACCGAGCGCCGCAGAGCGCCAGCGGGCCGGCGACCGGGCGCGCGCCGAGGCGGCCGAGGCCGCCCGCGCCGCCTTCGCAGGCGGCTGGACGGGCGACGAGGACTACGACGCGTACGCCTACGGCGGCGACGGATACCACTCCGAGGACTCCGGCTGGGAGCACAGCCACGGATCCGCCTCCGTGGAGGGCCCGTACGGGGCCTACGGCGGCAGTCTGCGCCCCTACCGCGGCCGCTCGCCGTGGCTGCGCCCGGTCGCCTGGGTGCTCGCCTTCGTGATGGGCCTCGGCATGATCGCGCTCGCCTTCAGCGCCGTGTACCGCAGCGCGGCGAGCGACGCGGAACCGGCTCCGGCCCCCGCCAGCACCCCGCTGGGTGAAGTCACCGGCGCCGGAGCGTTTATGGACCGCGTCGGCCGCCAACCCTGAAGGTACGACCCCGCTCCCATCGCCGGAGCCGGGGGCTTCTCTGGAGCGGGGACAGCGGGGAGAAGCGATGGCCATGTCAGGAGATCCGCCCAACGGCACCCCCGAGGGTGCCGGCGGCGCCGATGACGAGTTCCGGTCCGACGAGTACCGGTCGGTGGTGTTCGACGAGGACTTCGTCCGCGCTGCCCGGCTCCAGGAGTACTCCGCACAGGAGCGCATGGGCGAGCACGCCCGCGCCGTACGCAGCCGGTCGATCTGGTCGAGCGGCGGAGGCCATCCGCGACCCCCCAGCGGCTCCGGAAGCGGGGCGGCCCGGCAGGGCCGGATCATCGTGCTGTGCATCGCCCTGGCGCTCGCCGGCGCCGTGTACATGGGGCTGCGCAATCCCTACGTGCCGCCCGCCGGGGACCCGGCCGAGGCGATGACCAGCACCGTCGTCCCGCTCGCCCCCTCCGGGACCGTGATCGGCGGCCGGCCCGCCGACCTGTACGAGCAGAGTCCGGCGGCCCAGTACCGCGTCGGGGCGGCCGGAATCACCTTTCCCGGGGTGCGCCGCACCCACCACTTCAGCGAGGAGCAGGTCCAAGCCGCGCTGACCATCGCCAAGGACTACCTGGTGCAGTCCTCGCTGGACCCCGACGTCCTGTCCGGCGAGGCCTCCCGTCCGGTGCGCGTGCTGCTCGACCCCGACCAGTTGACGCAGTTCGACCAGAGCATGCTCGCGCCGGCGGGCAACGGGCGCCACGCCGCCACCGGCTGGCTCGTCCGCTTCGACCCGGCGACCGCCGTGGTGGCCGACAGCCGGGTCCGGGTCAGCGGGGTCCTCGCCGTCGGGGAGACCGCCCCGAACGCGCTGGAGGTGACTTCCGACCACACCTTCGTCTACGCCGTGCGCCCGGCCACCGGCCAGCCGGCCGCGGCGGACGGGGCCTCGCTCTTCACCGTCCGCCGGGAGCTGCGGCTGCGCTTCGACCGAGACGACCTCACGGCCCGGCGGGCGGAGCTCGTCACGGCCTACGTGATGGCGGGCCCGCATGCCTGCTCGGCCGACCCGGCCGGAGGCTTCCGCCCGCTGACGGCCGGAGCCGAGCCGACCACCACCGGCCCGGCGGCGAGCGACCCGTACGCCAGCGGCAGTCCGCGCCGCACGGCCGGGCTGTGCGGGGTGCTCGCGCCGGCGGCCACCCCGAGGGCGACGGAGGCCGTCCCGAAGGCGACGGAGGCCGTCCCGGGGCGGCAGGGCGCCGTCAGCCCTGCTCCGTAGCCCCGCCCCGGCCGGCGTCCTTGTTCTCGCCGCTGCCGCCGCTGCTGCTGCCCGCAGCGCCCGCACCGGTGAACCTGTCCCGCAGCTTGCTGCCCAGGTCCGCCGTCCCGCCGGCGATGTCGCCGACCAGCTTGATCAGCGGGTCCTTGCTCGTGCGCACCGTGTCGGCGTAGTGCGCGGCGGACTGGCGGAAGGAGTCGGTCACCGAGGTGTCCTTGTCGTCCTCGCGCCGCGGGTAGTGGCCGTCCATGATCCGCTGGTGGTCCCGGTTCTGCGACCACTTCTTCAGCTCGGCCGCCCGCACCGTGGTGAAGGGATGCGTCCGGGGCAGCACGTTGAGGATCTTCAGGACGGAGTCGCGCAGGTCGCCGCTCCGCTCGTACTCCTCGGCCTGGGCGAGGAACGCGTCGACATTCATCTCGTGGAGGTGGTTGCCGCCCGCGAGCTTCATCAGCCCGCGCATCGAGGCGTGGACGTCCTGGCCCACCAGCAGGCCCGCCCGGTCCGCGGACAGCTCCGACTTGCGGAACCACTCGCGCAGCGCCGTCACGAGCCCCATGATCGCCACATTGCCCAGCGGGATCCACGCGACCTTGAGCGCCAGGGTCGTCAGGAACAGCAGGATCGTGCGGTACACGGCGTGCCCCGACAGCGCGTGGCCCACCTCGTGGCCCACCACCGCCCGCATCTCCTCCTCGTCGAGGAGCTCGACGAGGGCCGTGGTGACCACGATGATCGGCTCGTCCAGCCCGATGCACATGGCATTGGGCTTCGGGTCCTGCTGGACGTACATCTGCGGGACCTTCTCCAGGTCCAGGATGTAACAGGCGTCCAGGAGCATCGCGTGCAGATGCGGGAACTGCGTCTCGCCCACCCGGACGGAGTCCGACAGGAAGAGCAGTCTCAGACTGCGCTCGGGCAGCAGCCCGCTCAGCGTTTTGAAGACCGTGTCGAAGCCGGTCAGCTTGCGCAGGGCCACGAGCGCGGACCGGTCCGCCGGATGCTCGTACGCCCGTGAGGAAATACCGGGGAACCTCTTGCGGTCCCGCGCCGGTGCCTTCTCGAATCCCGTCCCCGTCATAGCGCCCTCCCCATTGATGCGTGCGTCTGGCCGCCCGTCTATCCTCTCCAACGCCTGAGTCGGCGTGAGCGTGCCCCAGGCCCCCGCATACGATGTGAGCGAAATCTCCGCCCGCTCCCCGACCCGATAGGTACCTGCCTGATGAGCCTCGCCTCCACCGCCCACAACCTGGTCGTCCTCGCCTCCGAGGGAGCCGAGAACCACGGCGGCAACCACGACAGCCTGAACCCGTACCTGACCGGCGGCGCCGCCCTCGGCATCCTCCTGCTCATGCTGTGGGTCACCACGCGCCTGAACCGGGACCGCTGAACCCCCGAACGCCCGGTACGCAGAGTGCGCGCCCGTAGGCGGGTCCCTGCCGCGCCACCGGGCCAGTAGGCTCTGCGCTCATGGGAGAGCAGGAGATGCCTACCGGCCCGGTCAAGCGCAGGCTCGGGGTGATGGGCGGGACATTCGATCCGATCCACCACGGACACCTGGTGGCCGCCAGTGAGGTGGCCGCGCTGTTCCACCTCGACGAGGTGATGTTCGTACCGACCGGCGAGCCGTGGCAGAAGTCGCAGCGGGCCGTGTCGTCCGCCGAGGACCGGTACCTGATGACGGTCATCGCGACCGCTTCGAACCCGCAGTTCTCGGTGAGCCGCATCGACATCGACCGTGGCGGTCCGACGTACACGATCGACACCCTGCGGGACCTGAGCGCCCTCAACGACGACGCCGACCTCTTCTTCATCACCGGCGCCGACGCCCTCGCCCAGATCCTGACCTGGCGGAACGCCGAGGAGCTCTTCGCCCTCGCACACTTCATCGGCGTCACCCGGCCGGGCCACGTGCTCACCGACGACGGCCTGCCCGAGGGAGGCGTCTCCCTCGTCGAGGTTCCGGCGCTGGCCATTTCGTCCACCGACTGCCGTGCCCGCGTGGCCAAGGGGGATCCTGTCTGGTACCTCGTGCCCGACGGCGTGGTCCGCTACATCGACAAGCGTGAGCTGTACCGGGGAGCCTGAGCTTCCGGAAAGAGGGGCCCCGCGGTGAACGACCGACACGAGCCGTACGACCCGTATGCCGGCCAGGAGCAGCAGCTCGTCGGCTACGACGCGTACGGGCGGCCGGTGTACGGCCAGGTGCCCGCGCAGCCCGCCCCCGAGCCCGCGCCCCCCTACGAGCAGCAGCAGTACGAGCAGGGCTACGGCTACGACTACCAGGGGTACGGCCGGCAGCAGCCTCCCCAGCAGCAGCCCCCGCAGTACTACCCGCAGCAGCCCCAGCAGCCCCAGCAGCAGTACCCGCAGGCCTCCCAGACCCCGCAGTACGGGTACGACACCCAGTCCACGCCCCAGTACGACACCCAGGCCACCCAGCAGTGGATCCCGCAGCAGGCGGCCGCTCCCGAGGCCCCGGCGCAGCCGCCCCTGCGGGCCCCCGCGTCCGAGCCGGAGTTCCGTCCCGCTGCCGCGCAGGTCCCGGAGCCCCGCCGGGCCGACGGCCCGGGCGGGCAGGGGCCCTCGTACCAGACCGAGCAGTTCGCCTTCATCGACCAGCCGGACGAGGACTCCGAGGACGTCATCGACTGGCTCGCCTTCACCGAGAGCCGGACCGAGCGCCGCGAGGAGGCCCGCCGGCGAGGCCGCAACCGGGTCGTGGCGCTGATCGTCGTCCTGGCCCTCTTCGTCGTCGCGGGCCTCGGCTACCTCTGGTACACGGGCAAGCTGCCGTTCCTGGACGGCCCAGGCAAGGCGTCGAACGGCGCGGCCGCCACGGGCCCGCAGAAGCGCGACATGATCGTCGTCCACCTGCACAACACCAAGAAGGGCGGCACCTCCACGGCGCTGCTCGTCGACAACGTGACCACCAAGCAGGGCGCCACCGTCCTTGTGCCGAACACGCTCAACGTCGCCAAGGACGACGGCACCACGGCCCAGCTGGGCAAGGCCGTCGAGGACGGCGGTCTGGGCGTACGGGAATCCCTCGACTCGGTCTTCGGCACCCGCATCGGCGGCACCTGGAGGCTGGACACCCCCTTCCTCGAAAACTTCGTGGAGCTCGTCGGCGGCATCGAGGTCGACACCGACGTGGCCGTCCCGGCGGACGACGCGGCGAAGGTCCCCGCCGTCGGACAGGGGCCGAAGCAGAGCCTCAGCGGTGCGATGGCCGTCGCCTACGCCACGTACCGGGCGCAGGGCGAGCCGGAGGCCAAGCAGCTGGACCGGCTCGGCAAGGTCCTGCTGGGCCTGCTG
The DNA here is from genome assembly GCF_040612195.1 of Streptomyces sp. NPDC006450. Taxonomy (NCBI): domain Bacteria; kingdom Bacillati; phylum Actinomycetota; class Actinomycetes; order Kitasatosporales; family Streptomycetaceae; genus Streptomyces; species Streptomyces sp. NPDC006450. The sequence continues at coordinate 19,671 of NZ_JBEXPT010000093.1, forward strand.
CGCAAGGTGCCCGGCGATCCCAAGTCGGCGGCGATGACCGTGGAGACCACCGGCCAGATCCTGGACCCGGCGCTGAACGCGCAGACGCTCGGCGCGCTGCTGGCCAAGCTCGGCGAGCACGCCAAGGTGGGCGCGTACCGCACCGACGTGCTCGGGGTGAAGCCGGACGGCGGCCTCACGGACGAGGCCAACAAGAAGGTGGTCAAGGAGGTCCTCGGCGGCTCCGTCACGGAGGCCCAGCCCGGGGCCCTGCCGAGGGTCGGCCTGAAGGACGCGACCGGCGACGACAAGACGAACACGGCGGCGAAGGCGGCCCTGCTCAACGGCGGCTACACCCTGGTGGACGGCGGCAAGGCCGACAAGACCGCACCCGCGTCGCAGATCACGTACCAGGACGACGCGCAGCGGGAGAAGGCGATCGAGGTCGCCAAGACGCTGGGTCTGCCCGAGACGGCCGTGAAGAAGGCCGAGAACGCGGTGAACGCGGACGTCGTGGTGACGCTGGGCAAGGATTACAAACCGTCCTGAGCCTTCCGGGGCCTACTGCGGCCTACTCCGGCGGCGTCCTTCGGGCACGGCTCCGCCCGCGCGGCACGCTGCGCGCGGGCGGGGTCGGCGGTACATGAGACCCTTGTAAGGATCTGCCCGCCAACCCGAAAGCATGGCCAGTGACCGCCACGGACCGCTCCATCGAGCTCATCACCGCCGCCGCCCAGGCCGCGGCCGACCGGCTCGCGCACGACATCATCGCGTACGACGTCAGCGACGTGCTGTCGATCACCGACGCCTTCCTGCTCGCTTCGGCTCCCAACGACCGCCAGGTCAAGTCGATCGTCGACGAGATCGAGGAGAAGCTCCTGAAGGAGCTGGGCGCCAAGCCGGTGCGCCGCGAAGGCGACCGCGACGCCCGCTGGATCCTGCTCGACTACATCGACATCGTCGTCCACGTGCAGCACAGCGAGGAGCGTGTCTTCTACGCGCTGGAGCGCCTGTGGAAGGACTGCCCCGAGATCGACCTGCCCGAGGACGCCAAGCTCACCAAGGGCAAGGCCGAGGAGCACGCCGCGCTGCGCGCCGCGCAGGGCGACGACGAGCTGGACGGTGATCTGTTCTGAGCACGACGAACGGCGGTACGACCGCGACCAGCAACGGCAAGACCGGCCGGAAGATCGTCCTGTGGCGGCACGGCCAGACCTCGTGGAACCTGGAGCGCCGCTTCCAGGGCTCCACGGACATCGAGCTGACCGAGGCCGGTGTGGCGCAGGCGCGCCGTGCCGCCCGGCTGCTCGCCTCGCTGAAGCCGGACGCCATCGTCGCCTCGGACCTGATGCGCGCCTCCGCCACGGCTGCCGAACTGGCGGCCGTCACGGGTCTGGCGGTGACGCACGACGAGGCGCTGCGCGAGACGTACGCCGGCGAATGGCAGGGTCTCACGCACGACGAGATCCTGGGCAAGTACGGCGACCAGTACGCGGCGTGGAAGCGCGGCGAAGCGGTCCGCCGCGGTGGCGGCGAGCTGGAGACCGAGGTCGCCGACCGGGCCGCGCCGGTGGTGCTGGAGCACGCCGACCGGCTGCCCCCCGGCGGCACGCTCGTGGTGGTCAGCCACGGCGGCACCATCCGTACGACGATCGGCCGCCTGCTGGGCCTGGAGTCGTACTACTGGGAGGGCCTGGGCGGGCTCTCCAACTGCTGCTGGTCCGTCCTGGGCGAGGGTGCGCGGGGCTGGCGGCTGATGGAACACAACGCCGGCACGCTGCCCGAACCGGTGCTCGGCGACGACGACTGAGCCCACCTCGGAGCGGCTCCCACCCGGATTTCACTTTCCGGCTGGTCACAGGCTAGAGTTCTTCTTGTTCGCAGCGCAGAACACCGGAAACGGGGGGAGCGTCGCGGAGAGCGGGGCTATAGCTCAGTTGGTAGAGCGCCTGCATGGCATGCAGGAGGTCTGGAGTTCAATTCTCCATAGCTCCACAATCAAGATCCCGTCCCCAACAGGGGGCGGGATCTTTGCTTTTGTCCACAGCTGCCCGCGCGAGCACCGGCATGGCAGAATCGGACGGCCGGAGGGGGACACGACGGCCCGACGCGGGAGGGAGTCGCTGACGGATGGGTGCACACCGGCGGCGGTGCGACTGGTGCAACAACGGCACGCCGATCGTGCGGGACATGGAGCCGGTCAATCCCGACTACCAGTACTGGTGCGAGGAATGCGCGCGGGCGCTGATCATAAAAGGCGACCCGATCGAGACGTACCGCGAACTGGAGGGCGAGCCGATCTACGGGCGGCTCCTCGACGAGCACTGCACGCTGAAGCGGTTCTACCAGTTCGCGCGGGCGTGACGTCGGGCCTGGCGGCGGGCGTCACGTCGAGCGTCATGTCGAGCGTCATGTCGGGCGTCACTTCGGGCGTGACGCAGGACGTGCAGAGCCATGTGACGAATCGACACGAAGCGGACATGCCTCGAGGTCCGTGGAAACCGATTTTTGGACCAGGGCCATCACCGTGTAATGTTTGGGATGTCGCCAAGGGGGACCGGAAACGGGCCGCGAAGCGGCAGGCAAGACGAGGGGCTATAGCTCAGTTGGTAGAGCGCCTGCATGGCATGCAGGAGGTCTGGAGTTCAATTCTCCATAGCTCCACAGTGAAGAAGCGGGCCACCGGAAACGGCGGCCCGCTTCTCGTTGTGTGTCCACCGGCCGGAAGGGCAGAGCGCCCCTCGGGGCCGCTGCGGTACCCTGACGCCATGCGTGCCGTACGCCTTCTGCTTACCGAGCCGCGCTGAACAGTTCCGACCCCACGAAGCGGTCGGCCCCGGCGCGGCGCCCCCTCCTGTGCGAGGGGTTTTTTCGTTTGGGCAGCAGAGACGGCAGAGACGATCGATGGAGCTTCAGGAATCATGAGCGAGACGAACACCCCGGCCCCCGAGGCGGCCGAGGCGCACCGTTACACGGCTGCCATGGCCGCCGACATCGAGGCACGCTGGCAGGACGTATGGGACGCGCAGGGCACGTACGAGGCCCCGAACCCCACCGGTGACCTGGCCGGCGCCGAGTCTTCTCAGGCTGCGGCCCTCGTGGCGCGCCCGAAGAAGTTCATCATGGACATGTTCCCCTACCCCTCGGGCGCGGGCCTGCACGTCGGCCACCCGCTCGGGTACATCGCCACCGATGTCTTCGCCCGCCACCAGCGGATGACCGGCCACAACGTCCTGCACACCCTGGGCTTCGACGCCTTCGGCCTGCCGGCCGAGCAGTACGCCGTGCAGACCGGGACGCACCCGCGCGTGTCGACCGAGGCGAACATCGAGAACATGAAGGTCCAGCTGCGCCGGCTGGGTCTGGGCCACGACAAGCGCCGGTCGTTCGCGACGATCGACCCGGACTACTACAAGTGGACCCAGTGGATCTTCCTGCAGATCTACAACTCCTGGTACGACACGGACGCCGCGAAGGCCCGCCCCATCGCCGAGCTGGTCGCCGCCTTCGAGGACGGCTCCCGTGAGCTGCCCGGCGGCGCCTCCTGGGCCGCGCTGAGCGCCGGCGAGCGGGCCGACGTGCTGAACGAGTACCGGCTGGCGTACGCCTCGGACGCGCCCGTCAACTGGTGCCCCGGGCTGGGCACCGTACTGGCCAACGAGGAGGTCACCGCCGACGGCCGGTCCGAGCGCGGCAACTTCCCCGTCTTCAAGGCCAAGCTGAGCCAGTGGAACATGCGGATCACGGCCTACGCCGACCGCCTGCTGGACGACCTGGACGCGCTGGACTGGCCCGAGGCCATCAAGCTGCAGCAGCGCAACTGGATCGGCCGCAGCGAGGGCGCGCGCGTCGACTTCGCGGTCGGCGACGGCGATGCCATCACCGTCTTCACCACGCGCCCCGACACCCTGTTCGGCGCCACGTACATGGTGCTCGCTCCCGAGCACGAGCTGGTCGGGAAGATCGTCCCGGCCGAGTGGCCCGAGGGCACCCACCAGCTGTGGACCGGCGGGAACGCCACCCCCGGCGAGGCCGTGGACTCGTACCGCAAGCAGGCCGCCGCGAAGTCGGACGTCGAGCGGCAGGCCGAGGCCAAGGACAAGACCGGTGTCTTCACCGGCGCATACGCGACCAACCCGGTCAGCGGGGACCTGGTCCCGGTGTTCATCGCGGACTACGTGCTGATGGGCTACGGCACCGGCGCGATCATGGCCGTCCCGGCGCACGACAGCCGCGACTTCGAGTTCGCGCGCGCCTTCGAGCTGCCGATGCGCTGCGTCGTCCAGCCCACGGACGACCGCGACGCCGACCCGCTGGAGTGGGAGGACGCGTTCTCCTCGTACGACGGCACCATCGTCAACTCGACGGGCGAGGGCGTCTCGCTGGACGGCCTGGGCGTCGTCGAGGCGAAGGCTGAGATCACCGACTGGCTGGCCGGGCAGGGCATCGGCGAGGGGACCGTCAACTTCCGGCTGCGCGACTGGCTGTTCAGCCGCCAGCGCTACTGGGGCGAGCCCTTCCCGATCGTCTACGACGAGGACGGCGTCGCCTACCCGCTGCCCGAGTCGATGCTGCCGCTGGAGCTGCCGGAGGTCGAGGACTACTCGCCGCGCACCTTCGAGCCGGACGACGCCACCTCCAAGCCGGAGACCCCGCTGTCGCGCAACGAGGCGTGGGTCAACGTCGAGCTGGACCTGGGCGACGGGCGCGGGGTGCGCCCGTTCCGGCGCGAGACCAACACCATGCCGAACTGGGCCGGCTCCTGCTGGTACGAGCTGCGCTACCTGGACCCGAACAACTCCGAGGCGCTGGTCGACCCCGCGATCGAGCAGTACTGGATGGGCCCGCGCGAGGGACAGCCGCACGGCGGCGTGGACCTGTACGTGGGCGGCGCCGAGCACGCGGTGCTGCACCTGCTGTACGCGCGCTTCTGGTCCAAGGTGCTGTTCGACCTGGGGCACGTCTCCTCGGTGGAGCCGTTCCACAAGCTGTTCAACCAGGGCATGATCCAGGCGTACGCGTACACCGACTCGCGCGGTGTGTACGTTCCGGCGGCCGAGGTCGAGGAGCGGGACGGCGGCTACTTCTACCAGGGCGAGCCGGTCAAGCGTGAGCACGGCAAGATGGGCAAGTCCCTGAAGAACGCCGTCACGCCGGACGAGATCTGCGAGGAGTACGGCGCGGACACCCTGCGCCTGTACGAGATGGCGATGGGCCCGCTGGACGTCTCGCGTCCCTGGGACACCCGGGCCGTGGTCGGCCAGTACCGGCTGCTGCAGCGCCTGTGGCGCAACGTGGTGGACGAGGAGACGGGCGCCGTGACGGTCGTCGACGCGGAGCCGGACGAGGCCACCCTGCGCGCGCTGCACAAGGCGATCGACGGGGTCGGCGGCGATATGGCCGGACTGCGCTTCAACACCGCCATCGCGAAGATCACCGAGCTGAACAACACCCTGACGAAGGCCGGCCGGCCGCTGGAGCGCTCGGTGGCGGAGCGGCTGGTGCTGCTGGTGGCCCCGCTGGCGCCGCACATCGCGGAGGAGCTGTGGCAGCGCCTGGGCCACGGCGAGTCGGTTGTCCACCAGGACTTCCCGGTCGCGGACCCGGCGTACGTCGTCGACGAGAGCGTCACGTGCGTCGTCCAGATCAAGGGCAAGGTCAAGGCCCGCCTGGAGGTGTCTCCGGCGATCTCCGACGCCGAGCTGGAGCAGCTGGCGCTGGGCGACGAGGCGGTCGTGGCGGCACTGGGCGGCGCGGAGATCCGCAAGGTGATCGTGCGCGCGCCGAAGCTGGTGAACATCGTCGTCTGATGTCTCTGACTGATGTCTGATGGTTGCCGTCTGCCGTCTGCCGTCTGCCGTCTGCCGTCTGCCGTCTGATGTCGGACGGCAGAGGCGTCTAGGGGTATTCCCGTACGGGCAGGTTGGGGGTTCGATTGGAACCCGCAGCCTGCCCGTGGCGTTTACGGTGGAAGGGTAGTAATCGGCTGGGGAAAGGGACCCTCATGGAGGCGGCTTTTATCATCGTGGCCCTGGTGCTGCTGTTCGCCTTTCTGGGGCTCGGTGTCTACGTGACGACGAAGGTGGTCAAGGCTGCCGCGCGCGGTGTGGACCGGACCATCACCCAAGCCCGCCGCACGGTGGAGGACACCACCCTGAAAGCCCGCAGCTTCGGCCAGGTCGGTGTCACGGGCACGCTGGCCACGCTGCGGCTGGACCTGCGGAACTCGATGCGGGCCACCCAGCAGGCGCTGAACGACGGGGTCCGGACGGACGCCTCGCTGAAGGAGTCGATCGGGCTGTTCGAGCGGCTGAGCGTGCACGGGCACGAACTCGACGAGGAACTCAAGCGCCTGGAGGCGGAGCCCGACCGCCAGCGGATCGCGGCGGTCCTGCCGGACCTGCGGGAGCGCACGGCGCAGATCACGCAGGCGGCGGACTCGCTGCGCTGGGCGGCGCGCGACCGTGCCCGGCGCTTCGCGGAGGACGACCTGTCGCACCTGTCGGCCCAGATCGACGTCGAGTCGGGCGCCCTGCGGGACTGGTCCCGCGCACCGGCCGACGACGTCCCCCAGCCGGCCCCCACGTGGAACACTCCCGAGCCCGCGGCGCTCTCGGAACCCACCCCGGCCCCCCAGTACCCCTGGCAGAAGACCCGCCGCCCGGAAGCGACGACCTGAGCCGAATCCCGTCCGGGCGGGGGTACGGGCGAAGCCGACGCCGGCCGAATCCAGCCGCGCCGGGGTTTGCGGCGCGGGCCCGGGCAGAGGCGACGTCGGCCGAATCCAGCCTCGGGGGGGTTGCGGCGCGGGCCCGGGGAGCGCCCGGGGAACGGCGGAAGGGCGGGTAGGGGATCCAGCCCCGCAGGGCCGTCCCGCACGTGCTTGGGTGCCCGGGCAGCGGCCCGGCCACCGCCGGGCGGCATCCCGCTCGGGGCCGGGGTCCGGGACCCACCGGCGGACCCGGGCTGCCGGAACACCCCCACTGCCGGTAACCTCCGCCTCATGTCCCGCCATGTCGCGATCGTCACGGATTCCACGGCCTACCTGCCCCAACCGGCCATGGCGCGGCACGGAATCACCTCCGTCCCGCTGACCGTGGTCCTCGGCGACCAGGCCCTGGAAGAGGGCACCGAGATCTCGGCCAGGAGCCTCGCCCTGGCCCTGCAGAAGCGGCGCTCGGTCACCACGTCCCGTCCCAGCCCAGAGGACTTCACCCAGGCCTACCGCGCGGCCGTGGAGGCCGGTGCGACCGGCATCGTGAGCCTGCACCTGTCCGCGGAGTTCTCCGGCACCTACGATGCCGCCGTCCTCGCGGCGAAGACCGCCCCGGTGCCCGTCCGCGTCGTCGACACCGGCATGGTCGCCATGGCCCTGGGCTTCTGCGCCCTGGCCGCCGCGGAGGTGTCCGAGGCCGGGGGTTCCCTCGACGAAGTCGTCGCCGCAGCCGAGAAGCGGGCCTCGGGCATGTCCGCGTACTTCTACGTCGACACCCTCGACTACCTCCGCCGCGGCGGCCGCATCGGAGCCGCACAGGCCCTCCTCGGTTCGGCGCTCGCCGTGAAACCGCTGCTGACGCTGGACGGCGGGCGGATCGAGATGCTGGAGAAGGTGCGTACGGCCTCCAAGGCCATAGCCCGCCTGGAGGAACTGGCCGTCGAGCGCGCCGGGTCCGGCCCCGTCGATGTGGCTGTGCACCACCTCGCGGCCCCGGAACGCGCGGAGAAGCTGGCGCAGAGGCTGCGCGAGCGGATCCCCGGGCTGGTCGAGCTGCACGTCAGCGAGGTCGGCGCGGTGATCGGCGCACACACCGGACCGGGGTTGCTGGCGGCGGTCGTCTCCCCGCGCTGATCACCGGATCGAGTGAGGGAGATATCCACAACGGCGAGGCCATCCACCGGAATTGAGGCTTCCGAACGTGTGTCGCGGCGCGGCCCTACCGTCGTGCCATGACTCTTCGTACGCGAACCTCAGGTCCCGCCGGCGCCACCAGTGGCCCCGGTCGTCCCCGTCTCTCCGACAGCCGTCTGCGGCATCGCCGCGGGCAGCGGCCAGGCCGCCCCGATCCCGCGGTGGTGCGGCGCCGGGCCGAGGCCCTGCTCGGAGCGGGCCGCCCCCCGGGCGCTCCGCCGCCGCCAGGGGGCGCCCCGGGCGGGGGGGGGCCCCCGGCGCGGGCGCGGGGGGGGGGGTGGCGGACGGGGACGCAGACCGGGACGGGC
>NZ_JBEXPT010000094.1:0-27559 GCF_040612195.1 Streptomyces sp. NPDC006450
CCCGAAGGCGGAGAGTTCCGGGCCGGCCCCGTTGTGCGCGCGGCCCGTTGTGCGGGCGGCCCGTTGTGCGCGCGGCCCGTTGTGCGGGCGGCCGCGCCGTGCGGGCGGCGGGCTCCCCCGCCCGTACGGACGCCCCGTACCCGTACCCGTACCTGCGCCTGTACGCGCGTCCGCACCCACCTCAATCGCGAAGGGCCTCCCGGCCGAAGCCGGGAGGCCCTTGAGTGCGTACGAGGTGCTACTTGCCGCCGACGGGCTCCAGTTCGGGAGTCTCGGCCAGGGGCTCGGCGTCGTCCTCACGCAGGAACAGCTTGCTCGGCCACCACATCCACCGGCCCACGTCCAGGGTCAGCGCCGTGACCAGGACCGAGCGGACGATCATGGTGTCCAGCAGGACGCCGAACGCCACCGCGAAGCCCAGCTCGGCCGCGAACACCAGCGGCAGCGCGGCCATCGCCGCGAAGGTGCCGGCCAGCACCAGACCCGCCGAGGTGATCACACCACCGGTGGTGGACAGGCCCAGCAGCGCGCCGCGCCGGGTGCCGTGCTCCACCGACACCTCGCGCACCCGGGTGACCAGGAAGATGTTGTAGTCGATGCCCAGCGCGACCAGGAAGACGAACGTCAGCAGCGGGAAGGAGGCTTCCGCACCCGCGAAACCGAAGACGTGGTTGAACACCAGGCTGCTGACACCGATGGCCGCACCGAAGGACAGCACGACCGTGGCCATGAGCAGCACGGGCGCGATGACCGACCGCAGCAGCAGCATGAGGATCAGCAGGACCACGACCAGCACGATCGGGATGATCACCTTGGAGTCGCGGGCGGCGGCCGTCTGCGTGTCGAGCATGACCGCCGAGCTGCCGCCGACCTGGGCGTCGGCGCCCTCGATCGCGTGGACCGCGGTCCTGGCCTTCTTGACGGTGCTCATCGCGTTCGTGCTGCTGGGGTCGCCCTTGAGCTCCGCGAGCATGACGGCCTCGCCGTCCTTGCCCGTCGGGGGCGAGACGTTCGCGATCCCGGGGACGGCGAGCAGCGCGGTCCGCACCTGCTCCGCCGAGGCGGCCTTGCTCACGATGAAGAGGGGGTCACCGGAGCCGTTCGGGAAGCTCTCCGACCGGATCTGCTCGCCGACGGCCATCTGCGGGGTGTTGGTGAACTGGTCCTTGTTGGCGAGCCCGTCGGCCTTGAGGCCGAGGACACCCAGCGCCATGACGGCGAGCGCGAGCGCGGTGCCGATCCACACGAGCCGCGGGCGGCCGGAGACGGCGGTGCCGACCCGGGCCCAGATGCCGTTCTCGGCGGTGACGGGCGCTCCGTACTTGGGCTTCACCGGCCAGAAGATCCAGCGGCCGCACGCCACGAGGAGGGCCGGCATCAGGGTGATCATGGCGAGCAGGCCGACGAGGACGCCGACGGCACAGGCCGGGCCGAGTCCCTGGGTGGAGTTGAGGGTGGCCAGCATCAGCAGCATCAGGCTGACCGCGACGGTCGCGGCGCTGGCGATGATCGCGGGGCTGGAGCGGTACAGGGCCTCCGCCATCGCCTCGTGCCGGTCCTCGTGCCGCAACAGCTCTTCCCGGTAGCGGGAGATGAGCAGGAGCGCGTAGTCGGTGGCGGCACCGAACACGAGAACGGTCAGAATGAAGCTGGTCTGCGCATTGACGACGAGGCCGGCGTTCTTGGCCAGTACGTAGATCACCGCCTCCGAGGTGACCAGGGCGACGCCCACGGTCAGCAGCGGCAGCAGCGGCAGCAGCGGGCTCCGGTACGTCAGCAGCAGGATCGCGACCACCACGAGCGCGGTGATCGTCGTCAGGGTCCCTCCCCCGCTGAACGCCTTGATCGAGTCGGAGGCGTAGCCGGACGGGCCGGTGACGTAGAAGCCGAGGCCGTCGGCGTTCTTCTTGCCGACCTCGGTCATCTCGTCGACGACGACGCCGATCGCCGCCCAGCCCGTGTTGTCCTTCTTGATCTGGACCACGGTCTGGATGGCCTTGCCGTCATCGGACTTCACCGGGCCCTGGGCCGGCCCGACGATGTTCTCGATGCCCTTGAAGGCCTCGACGTCGGCCTGCGCCTTGGCCAGGTCGGCATCGGTGACGCCCCCGGGACGGCCGTAGATCACGACCGCGGGCAGGGTGTCGGTGGGCATGAACTTCCCGGCCCGCTCCACGACGGCGGTCGACTCCGCGTTGCTGGGCAGCCAGGCCGAATTGTTGTTCTCTTCGACGTCACCGAGCTTTCCGGCCAGCATGAGGGCCGGAACGAGCAGGGCCGCCCAGAGTGCGATGACGACCCATTTACCCAGCCTTCCACTGGGCAGGGCCGCTATCTTGCGCATCATGTCAATTCCTCGGTCTTCCGTCGAAGGGTAAAGAGCGCGATGGTGCTGCTGAGTCGTTAACGGTCAAGAGGCTAGGGCACGTTGACCTCGCACGAAGGGAGGAGGAGGTCCAAGACCTCCTCCTCCGTCTGGTGCGTTCAGCGCCTGCGGTGACGCTGAGTGGGCGATGGGCTCAACGCGCGGCGCGAGGGGTCCGGCCCGAGCCTCAGTTCGCTCCCTGGAGCACGGCCGCCGTGTCCCGGATCCGGGCGCGGACGTGACCGAAGGCGAGGAGCACGGGAGCGTCGGTCAGGATGGGGAAGCTGTACGGGAACGGGCGCGGGCCGACCATGTCGGGCGGGCCGCTGTAGCCGCCGTCCGCGTTCTGGTGCGCGAGCAGCCAGGACAGCGCGCGCCCGATGGGCCGGTGATCGGTGCCGTAGCACAGCGTGATCAGTCCGTAGGCGGTGCTGATGTCGTCACTGGGGTCGCCGGGCTGCATCCCCCAGCCGCCGTCCTCGTTCTGCGTCTCGCGCACCGTGCGCTCGATCCGCTCCACCATCCGGGCCACGGCGTGGTCCTGCGGGCTCGCGGTGCAGGCGGCGAGGCGCGCCCGGAAGATCGTGTGCAGCCGGCTGCGGCTCCAGCCTGGCTCGAAACCGCCGTCCTCGAGCTGGCTTTCGACGAGGAAGGCCAGGGCGCGTTCCCGCGCCGGCAGGGTGTCGGGGTGCGGCGCGAGCCCGCAGATGGCCGCGGCCGTCATGCACGGTTCGGAGGAGGCCCCGGCGACGTAGGTCGGGAACCCGCCGTCGGCGCCCTGGACCGCGAGCAGCCCTTCCACCCCGCGCCGCACGGAGTCCCCGTAGGCGATCGGGTCGATGGCCTGGAGGAACTCCAGGGCGCACGAGGTGTCGTCCACGTCGTTCTGCGCCACGATCTCCGACATCGACCAACCGTCGGTGAGCGTCGCACCGCGGGAGAGCGACGCGGGCGCTGCTCCGCCCTGGTGATCGACGAGCATCCCCGCCATCCGGCGCAGCAGCTCCGTCGGGGCACCCGCCGCGGCGAGGGCCGTTCCGGCGGTCGAGGTGCACCAGTTGTGCATCTCCAGGACGAACGGGAAACCGCCGTCGGCGCGCTGGTGGCCCAGCAGGGTCTGCAGGCCGCTGCGCACGGTCTCCTCGTTGCCGGGGAATCCGGCGAGCCCGTGCAGCACCAGCAGGTGCATCAGGGCGTAGCCCTCCCACACCGTCGTCGCGGGGTCCGTGGCGGCCAGGGTCTCCAGCGCGGCGGCGGTGACCTTGTTCTCCACCCCCGCGGCGGCGGCGAGGATCAGGGTCACGGAGGCCTGCTGCACGGCGGCCCAGGAGTGCAGGGGGTCGGAGGGCACCTCGTCGGCGACCGCGGCCAGGACCTCGGGCGGCAGCGGGCAGCCGAGCACCGACAGCACGGCGCACACCATCATGCGGCGGCGGGCGGAGATGAACCCCGGCGCGTCGCCGAGCACGCCCTCGGTCAGTTTGGCGACGAGCTCGGTGTCACCGGCGGACGTCCGGCCGGTGGCCCGTGCGACGGCGAGCGTCGCGAGGACCCGCTCGAGCTTGTCCGCGGTGTCCTGGTGCGCCCGCAGGAAGCCCAGCAGGCGGTCCCGGGCCGGCGAGTCCGTACCGGTGCGCGTCATCAGCGACAGCGCGAGCGCCGATTCCAGCACCCGGCTCTGGCACTCCTCGCGCAGCGCGCCGTCGGCATCGACCCTGCCGGCTACGTGCGCGATCAGCCGGTCCGTGGCCTGCGCCACGTGATCGGGGTCGACTTCGGCGGGCCACGGCATCGGGGCCGCGTACGCCAGATCCGCTATGTACACGGAATGCTCCTATCTGAACGGCTGGGGAGCGGGATCGGGTTCGGGAACGGCACCGGAGGCCGGGGCAGGGCCGCACGGGTCCGGCCGGCCGTGCACCCCAGGACACGGCCGGCCGGACCCCTGATCAGCGGATCAGCGGACGCTCTGCGCGAACTGGAAGAACTTGTACGGGTCGTACTTGGCCTTGACCGTGCGCAGCCGCTGGTAGTTCTCGGCGTAGTACGACCGCTCCCAGTCGGGCAGCCGCGCGTCGATGAAGTTCTGGTACGTCTCGCCGTTCGAGTAGGGGTCGATGGCGGCGAAGCCCGCGTCGACCCACCGGTTCGCCGAGGCCTTGGCCTCGTCGGCGACGGGCGCGACGGCGTTCGCGGTCAGGAAGCTGACCGAGAAGAGGGTGTCGCGGTGCACGTACGCGGTGGCGGTGCGCGCCACCTTGTTGGCCTCTCCGCCCAGGGCGGAGATCTGCAGCTGGCGCATCTGGCCGGGCATCCGGTCGCTCTCGAAGACCTCCAGGGCCTTCGCCCAGCCCTCGCGCGGCATCGTCTGCTTGAACAGGCGGCTGCGCCAGGCGCCGAACGCGGCGCGCGGGACCTTGCCGCCCGGGCTGGTGTCGTCGCGGTGGCACTCGTCCACGGTGAGCTCGGCGCAGCGGTAGAGCTGCATCATGACGTTCTTGTACGGCGCGGTGAACTTCTGCTTGTACACCGGGGGCACACCGACGATCGAGAGGAGGCGGGCGATCTCCTCGTCGAAGGCGGGGCCGGTGTCCACGGAGCCGAGGAAGATCGACGCCGTCGGGACGGTGCCGGGGGCGGCGTCCGTGAGCGTCACGTTCATGCCGCTGCCGATCGTGTGCGGCGCGTCGACCAGCCAGCGCGCCCAGCCGTCGAGCATCTCCAGCGCCTGGGCGTAGGGCCAGACGATATTGATGGCCGACACGTTGGTGAGGGGCGAGGGGGTGACGTCGTAGGAGGTCACGATGCCGAAGTTGCCGCCGCCACCGCCGCGCAGGGCCCAGAACAGGTCCCGGTGCTGGTCCGCCGAGGCGGTCACGATGCGGCCGTCGGCGAGGACCACCTTGGCGGCGGTCACCTTGTCCGAGGCCATGCCGATGTGGCGGGTGAACAGGCCCATGCCGCCACCCTGGAAGAACCCGCCCGCCGCGACGGTCGGGCAGTAGCCGCCGGATATGCCCAGCCCGGCCGGCGCGAGGGTGTTCGCGATGTCGACGAGCTGCGCACCGGTGCCGATCCGCGCGGTGCCGTTGCCGGCGCCGAGGGTGACCTCGTTGAGCCCGGACACGTCGACGACGAGGCCCTGGGTCGTCGAGTAGCCGGCGGCGCTGTGGCCGCCGCTGCGCGCGGCGACCTCGATGCCGTTGTGCTGGGCGAAGGTCAGACACTTCGCCACGTCGGAGGGGGTCTTGCAGTAGGCGACGGCGCGCGGGTTCACGGCGTCGAACTGGACCTGGTAGAGCTGCTTGGCGCGCTGGTAGTCCGCGTCGGACGGCAGGACCAGGTGTCCGCTGAGGCGCTCGTCCAGCCGGCCCCACCGGATGCCGGACCGGGTGCGGGCGTCCACGGAAGCGGAGGCGGACGCGGGGAAGACGGTGGCTGCGCCGGTCGCGGCGAGGGCGGCTCCGCCGGCGCCGACGAGGAACTTTCTGCGATTGATCATGTGCTGCACTGCCTCTTTTGCCCAGGAATTCTTGCGTGCCGGATGGATGAGTGCCGAGGCACTCAGTGGAGGGCGCTGCCCGCGCCCTCCCTGTGTGCGGAGCCTTGCTACGAAGCCTTGCTACGAAGCCCTGCTGCCGAGCGGTACTGCCGGGTCGTGCTGCCGGGCCGTGCTGCCGATCCCTGTCACGGGGCCGGTTGCGGGCCCTGTTACGGGGCCTTCTGCTCCAGGACCTGCGAGAGCGCGGCGGCCAGTGCCCCGGCCGGGTTCTCCTCACCGCCCGCGCTGCGCCAGGCGATGTGGTTGTCGGGCCGGACCAGGACGGCGCCGTCGGCGGCGGTCTGGCGGACCGCTTCCCACGCACCGTCGACGTCGGCGTACTCCGCGCCTTCACCGATGGCCGCCGCGACGACCGGGACCGAGAACTTCTCCGACGCCTGCGCGGCCGCGTCGGACCACGCCGTGCCCTCGGGGCCGGTGATCAGGACGAAGCCGGTGGCGACACCGGTCAGGTCGTGCGTGGACAGGCGGCGCCCGTCCTGCTCGATCCAGGCGTGCGGCAGTCGGTGTCCCGGGCGGGTGGTGGGCTCGTACACGTCGCCCAGAGCCGCCCGGACCGGAGGCCGGCTGCCGTCGGGGACGACCGCGCCCGTCTCGTAGGCGAAGCCGATCTCCACGTCGTGGGCCTGGCACTCGCCGCGGTGGGTCGCGAAGATCTCCGCGGCCCGCTGACGCTGGGCGGCGCCGACCGGGGTCGGGGCGAAGTAGCCGAAGAACACCGGGGTACGGCGCTCCGCCGGGATGTGCTGGCCGAGGCCGATGGCCCCGTCGATGACGACCTGGTGGTGGGAGGCCGCGGACATGGCCCAGCCCAGGTTGAACTGGCCGACCGGCTTGCGCTCCGCCTCGTAGGTGTCGAGGAGGCTGTCGGGAGCCTTGCCGGAGACGACCGCCGCCAGCTTCCAGGCGAGGTTGTGCGCGTCCTGGATGCCGGTGTTCAGGCCGAGGCCGACGGCCGGCGGCTGGCGGTGCGCGGCGTCACCGGCGAGGAAGACCCGTCCGTAGCGGTAGTGCTCGGCGAGCACCGCCTCCACGGTCCAGCTCGTCACGTCGTGCAGGGTCACCTCCAGCTCGGGCAGACCGAGGACCTCGCGGATCCGGGCGGTCACCGCCTGCGGGTCGGTGCGGTCGATGCCGGCGAGGTGGAGGTGCAGACCCCACTCCTCGCAGTTCTTCCCCCAGGTCGGACCCATCTCGATGAGGGCGCTGGAGAGGTCCTGGCGGTAGGGGTTGAGGAACCAGGTGATGAGCGAGCCCTCGTTCCACACCTCCGACAGGTCGGCGGAGAAGTAGACCGTCGTGGCGTCGAACAGGGACGGCAGGCCCTGCATGTTCACGCCGAGGGCCGCGCCGACCGTGCGGCCGCCGTCCGCCGCGATGGCGTACTGGGCCACGACCGTGGTGGTCGCGCCGGTCTCGACGTCGCGGATCTCGGCGGTGACGCGGTCGCCCTCCTCGGAGATCGAGGTCAGCTCGTGGCCGAACAGGACGCGGCCGGGATTGCGGCGCTCGGCGTGCTCGCGCAGGATCGGCTCCAGCCGCACCTGGGGCAGCTTCGCCGACAGGACCGGTCCGGCCGCCGCGTACGTCTCGCTGAGCTCGCCGCCGCCGAAGCCGTCCATCTCGTGGATCAGCCGGGCGTCCAGCGGGCCCGCCCCGGTCAGCGTGGTCTGGTAGCGGACCTTGCCGAACTTCTCCAGGGGAGCGCTCTGTTCGAGCACCTCCGCGTCCAGACCGTGCTGGCGGAAGACCTCCATCGTGCGCTGGTTGATGTAGTGCGCCTTCGGCAGCCGCGAGGTGTCCGCGCGGCGCTCCACCAGCACGTGGCCGACCCCGTGGTCGGACAGGAAGGCGGAGGCCGACAGACCGGTCCCGCCCCCGCCCACGATCAGGACCGGAACTTCGATGGTTCCCATGTTCGTCTTCGTCCTTCCAGAAAATGACAGCCCGAATGAGCAATGCGCAGATGAGGGAGGGTCGTCAGACCGGGTTTTCCAGCGCCCCGTCTTCCAATTGCATGATGTCGAGCACTCCGGGCTGCCACCGGTAATAGGACTGGAGCTTGTAGTACTCGCCGTCGGGCTGGGAGGCCACGGCATACACGAACTTGGTGGCGGGATCCGCTGCCAGCACGTGCTTCACGAACCGCTCGACCTTCGGGTCGAGCTGGACGGAGAGCGAGGTCGGGTCCCCGGTCGCGACGGCGAAGCAGATCCGCTCGACCTTCGGGGAATCCCAGTTCAGGGTCACGTAGACGCCGAAGGCCTGCTGCCCGAGTTCGAGCATCTGCTCGCTCGGCTCCGCCTGGTCCACCTCGCGGAGCATCGACCGTACGGAATCCGGTCCGAAGCCGCCCGTGGGGGGCTCGCCGAAGTACACGTTGACGGTCTTGCTCCGGTAGTCGATCCCGAGCAGGCCGACCGTTTCGCCCATGCCGTACCGGTCGAAGAACTCGATGCTCTTGCCGAGGCTGGGCGGCATCGACGGAATTCCGGCGAGCTTCGAAATCGCCTGCAGGTCGTTCCGGGGAAAGACCAGCCAGATCTTCTTGAAACCGCGGACGACGCCGAAGTCGATTCCGTAGCTGTCGACCGGGCAGTTGTCCCGGATGTCCGAGAGCAGTGCGCCGACGGGGTGGTCCGTCCGCGGGGTCAGGCCGTGTTCGACGGCGAGCGCGTACGGGTCCACGTCCAGCGGGGTCGTGAACCGGCAGTCGAGCTCACCCTCGTGCTTCTGGCCGGTCCCGAGCCGGAACGCGACCACGGCCTGCGCGAGGGCGTCGCCGTACATGTCCAGGATGGGCAGGACCTTGTCCCGCGCGCACTCCACGTCCAGCAGGCCGGCCGATTCCTCGATGGCCGCGTAGAGAACGTGCACCGGGCTTTCTTCGGTGCCCCCGGTCGCCTCACTCATGGCTGTCATCATCTTGACGCTTCATGTGGGCAAGACTCGGACACCGATCTTGCCCTCTACTGTTCCGCGACTTGGCGCGGAATTGGCGGCGATCGCGCAGGCCGGGGCGGGGGCGCCCGCGGGCACGCCAAGCTCCCGGCGGACCGGGGGCTCGCGTTCGAGACCCGTCCGCCGGGAGCGTGGTGCGCGGGCCGCAGCCCTCAGCCCGCGGGGCGGCTCAGCCCTGCCGCAGGAGCTTCTCCTCCAGGCGGCGGGACAGTTCCACCCGGCGCGTCTTCATCGTGGCCGTACGGGGCAGTTCGGCCAGCGGGATCTGGATCGGCTCGGCCAGCTGGGGATAGGCGGCGACGGCCGTGCGCCAGCGGTCCAGGTCGAGCGGCTTGTCGTCGTGGGTGCAGACGATCGGGACGCCCTTGGAGTCCGGGCCCAGCACGACGACGAGCTCGACCAGTTCCTCGAGCTTGTCCAGCACGAGGTCCTCGATCTCCAGACTGCTGCCCACCCCGGGGATCATGTCGATCTCCCGGTCGAGCATGTGCAGACAGCCGAACTTGCTGCGGTAGCCGACGTCCCCGGTGCGCCACCAGCCGTCGTGCACGTTGGCGTCGTAGCGCTCCTGCTCGCCGTGGTACGTCTTGGCGATGCCGTCCCAACGGGCGTCGATGAGACCGGGGTTCTCCGCGGAGGGCCGCTTGCCGTTCTGGCTCACCAGCCGCACCCGCGCGCTGCCCGGCAGCGGGTAGCCGACGCAGCGCCCGTCCATCCGGTGCGCGGACCAGCGGTAGTACGGCCGGCCCACGGCCGGGCCGACCTCGCTCTGCCCGTAGATCTGGAAGAACTGCGCCCTGCGCGCGGACGCCCCGAGGAGCCGGCGGACCGTCCTCGGGTGGATCGCGTCGAAGGTGCTGCTGAAGTACTTCACCGAGGCGAAGGGCCTGCGCGGATCATCGGCCAGGTTCTCCCACGCCAGGAAGGAGTTGGGGAGCGCCTCGATCAGTCCGGGCCGGTGCTTCAGGAAGAACTCGGCGACGTCCGCGGGGGCGCCGCGGTTCACCAGCAGCACCGGCATGCCCTTGGAGAGGCACAGGGCCATCGCCGCGAACATCCGCGAGTGGCCGAAGGCGATGTGGATCGCCACCGTCTCGCGCCCGCGCATCAGCGCCAGCAGGACCAGCTGCGGCCGGAGCCGGGCGCGCATCGTCCGCGGGGTGTGCACGACCAGCTTGGGGATCCCGGTGGTACCGGAGGTGTGCGTGATCATCGCCGGCTCGTCCAGGCCCTGGAGCACGGGCCGTACCGGCGGGGAGCCGGCGAGCTCGGCGAGCGAGGTCACTCCGGGGGTGGAGTCGCCCACGCTGATGACGCCCCGGGTGAGCTCGGCGAGCGGCAGCTCGGCCAGCGCCTCGAGCTTGGCGCCGTCGGTGAGCAGGTGCGGCTTGTCGAGCCGCTCCATGAGGGCCGCCATGGTCGGGGCGTCCAGGGTGTGCGACAGCATCACCGGGACCGCGCCCGTACGCGCCACCGCGGTGGCCAGCAGCCAGACGTCGAAGTTCGCCGCCTTGTGGACCACGACGTGGTGGCCGGCCTTCACCCCGGCGGCCGAAATCCGGCCCGCGAGGTCCTCCACGTGCCCGGCGAGATCGGTCACCGTCAGGCGCCGGCCCACCTCGGGCAGTACATCGAGATCGTGATCGAGGGTCAGCGGCGTCGAGCCGTTCCGGGCCGCCGCCCTCTCCGGCACGGAGCCGAGATAGAGCCCCTGCTTGTGTATCGAATTCCGCCTCATGAGACCTCCGTCCAGACCCGCGTCGCTCCCGGCGTTCTCTGGACAACGGCGGTCTGTATAACGACACTTCGGAGCTCCAGCCTCCTCCAGGGGACTTGGGCGGAACTGACCCGCGAGTTGGCCGCCACTTGGCCACTGCGGCGCGCCGCGAGGACGGCCGGGGTGGACGACAGGGTCGGGGCCTCGCCGATGCCCCGTACCCCGTACGGGGAGTGCGGGTCGCCCAGTTCGGCCGGCGATCACCGAGCACGTCCTGCGCCGGGTGCACCGCCAGGACGTCGGCGGCACTGGCCGCCCGCTACCTCGCCGCCCGCCGCACGCGCGAGAGCGCCCCCCGCCACGTGACGGTCGGCGCCCGCCCCTACTCCCTCGTACCGGTCCCCGCTCCCTCGCCCTGATGCACAGCAGCGTCCCCGCCGAGGAGATCCCCATCCGGCTGCGCAGCACCGCGCAGGCCGTGCTCAGCGGGGTCGGCCCCGGCTGACCGCGGATCACCGGCGCAACGCCACCGGGTTCCCCGGGGGTTACCCAGGACCGCACTGCCCTACCGGATGCGCCCGCCGGCGTCCTCCGCGGCACCCTCCGGCTGCACGGGCTACGGGTTGCCGGTCACAGGCGCTTCGCGCTCCGCAGGGTCGTCGCGTAGTAGCCGTTGCCGTCGAGGCGGGAGGTGCCGCCCTTGTCGCCGATGGTCGGGCCGTTGGCCTCTTCGCGGCTGGAGATGAAGATCTGGTGGCCGTCGGTGTCGGTGCCGAGGTAGATGCCCGTGTGGTCCAGGCGTTCCCCGGTGCGCCCGTCCAGCTTGAAGAACAGCAGGTCGCCCGGCTGCAGGACGTCGATGGAGGTGGGCCGGGCATCCGCGCCGATCCCCTTGAGCGGGATGACGTCCACGCCCGCCTTGGAGCGGGCCATGCCGTTGGCGGTGCGCGGCAGGCCGTCGCCGGTGGTGTCCGAGGCCATCAGCGGGAAGCGGGCCCGGTAGCCGAAGACGGTCCGGATGAAGCCGGAGCAGTCCATCGAGCGGGCCCGCACGGCTTCGGGTTTCGCCGTGGTCCCGCTGCGGAAGGTGTACGGGATGCCCAGGTAGTCGTAGAAGTCCGACTCCTCCAGGCGGTAGTCGTGGCCGACCGAGCCGTTGGGGTTGATCGGGCCGAAGTTCGCGTCACCGGCGTACGCGACGCCCTCCGCGTCCTTCTTGACCGGGGCCTGGTCTCCGTACTGGAAGGCCATGGCGAAGATGTCGTCCTCCTCGCTGCCCAGGTACTTCTTGAACCACTCCTGGAACCACTGCTCCTTCTCGGCGCCGCGCCGCCAGGTCTCCGGCATCAGCCGCACCCAGTTCTCGGTGACCACCCGGGTCTTGGTGGTGGCCGGCTCGGTGAAGGTGCGGCTGGGGCCGGTGAGTGTGGCGGTGCGGGCGCCGTCGGTGAAGGTCGCGAGGATCCCGCCCTTGCCGTCGCGCAGCACGGAACGTTCCGGGTTCTTCAGCCGCTCCCACTTCTGGGTGCCCTCGTCGCTCCCCTTGGCTGCGACGGGGGCGTCGACGAGCGACTGGATGGCGGGCGCCTTGGCCTGCTCCTCCTTGCGCAGCTCGATGGTGAAGTAGACGCTGCCGGCCAGCAGGGCGATCACGGTGGCCGCGTGCAGGACGGGACGTGTGCGGCGCTTGGACGTGGCGGTCATCGGTTGCTCCGGGCGAGGTCGGTCGGGCGGGCGTAAGGGCGGGCGGGGGCGGCGGGCCGCGGCGGGGTCACGCGTGCGGCATGACGCCGAGCAGGATCCCGGCGGTCAGCACGACGTACGTCATGAGCGTCGCGGAGCCGGTGGCCAGCAGAGTGGCCCCCTTGGGCTGGCGGACCAGCTGGTAGGCGATCAGGCCGGGGACGATGAAGCCGAGGGTCTGGTTCGCGTACAGCAGCGGGAACTTCATCTGCAGCAGCATCACGACGCCGCCCTGGAGCAGCACGCCGATCAGCACGACGGTGGCGAACAGCCGCTTGCCGTAGAGGATCACGTAGCGCTGCGCGACGAGCGTGAGGGCGTAGGTCAGGACGGTGACGCCGAGGACGATCGCGGCGCGCTGGAGGTCCTCGACGAGGGTGAGGGCGAGCCAGCCCGGGGTGATCATGCCGCCGGGAGACAGGTTCGTCGTCAGGTAGCAGACGAGGGAGAACAGCAGACCGAGGGCGATGCCGATCGCGGCGATCTCGGGGGTGAGGACGGCGGGGATCAACGGGGTTCTCCTGGGTTGGACCACTGCGGGGGCCGCGGGTGCTGCGGGTTCTCGGGCTGTGCGTTCTGGTGCTGTGCGTTCTGGTGTTGCGGGGGCGGCGGGAGCTGCGGCTGCGGCTGCGGCTGCGGCTGCTGGAGTTGCGGCCACGCCGCCGACGTCAGCTCCGGGCGCTGCTGCGCCGCCCGGTACTGCTGCTCCGCGGGCGAGAACTGCTCGTACGCGGGCTCGTACGGCCCGGGCTGCTGCGGGAACTGATGGTTCGGGTAGTGCGGGAACTGCGGGTCGGGGTACGGCCGGCCCTCGGCGCGCGGCGTCGGGATGTGGGGGGTGCGCATCCGGCGCGCTTCCTCGGCCGCGGGCAGGTTCGCGTACGGGTCGAGGTGCTTGACGTACAGCGTCATGGTCTGGTCGTGCCGTACGTGCTGCGCGGGCGCGCCCGGCGCGGGCAGCGCGTCACCGTCCTCCTCGAAGGAGGGCAGCTCGGCGAGGTGCTCCAGCAGGATCTCGCCCTGGCCGTGGATGTTGCCGATGGCCACGAGCGAGGACTCCTGGCCGAGGTGGTCGAGCAGCTCGTGCATGAACTCCTCCCCGTCGCGCCCGTCGCCGCCGAGGTCGACGGCGCGGCCGCGCCACTCGGCGGGGATCGCGTCGATGGCGCTCTTCGCCGGGTGGCCGATCACGAACACCTTGTCCGGCTGGAGGTCGGGCACGATCTGGCCCATCTGGCCGTTGCGCTCGACCCGGTCGGGCCGGCAGTTGACGACCACGTTCAGCGGGCGGCTGATCGCACCGAGGTCGAGGAGCTGGTTGATGTTCATCAGCGTGGACTCGGGGTCGTTGGCCGCGAACACGTTGGCGAACCGCAGCCGCTTGCCGCCGGGGCCGACGTACCGCTCGACGGAGAGCACGCCCGGGTCCGGCGGGGCGTCGTACATGCCCTGCAGCGCGGTCTCCCGGTCGATGCCGAGGAGTTCGGCCACGACCAGCGCGATGGCCACGTTCTCCTTGAAGGTGAACCAGCTGAAGCCGCGCAGCTCCTCGTCGCTGACGATCTCGGGGTCGGCGTAGACGAGCCGGCAGTTCCGCGCGTCCGCTTCCTCCTGGAGGACGTGGAAGCGGTCCTTCTCGGCGGTGACGCAGATGCCGCCGTGCGGCATGGAGCGGGAGAGCGAGCGGCCGATGTCGTCGAGGGTCGGGCCCATCTCGGCCACGTGGTCCTCGCGGACGTTGCACAGCACGCCGATGGTGGACTGGATCAGCTTCTCCTGGTTGAGCTCCTGGAGCGGGGGCATGACAGCCATGCACTCCATGACCAGCGCGTCGGGCTTGTAGGCCGCCGCGCGGCGCACGATGCCGATCTGCTCCACGACGTTGGCGATGCCGAACTTGCGGTAGACCGGCTCCTCGGTGGCGTCGGGGTGGATGAAGCGTGCCGCGGTGCCGGTGGTCTTGGCGACCGTCACCAGCCCGCCGCCGCGCAGTGCGCCCGCGACGAGCCGGGTGATGGAGCTCTTGCCGCGGATGCCGTTGACCAGCACCCGGGTGGGTATTTCTTCCAGGTTGGCGAAGTGGCGCCGCTGCTCGATGACGCCCGCGATCAGCATCACCACGCAGCACACGACCAGCACGCTGAAGAGAAAGAGCACGGGGTCAGTTCCTTCCGGCCGTGGCAGCCTGGCCGGACAGGCCGGCGGTGGCGCTCGCTTCCCGCTTGCGCAGCTCCTGGAGCTGCTGCCTGATGACTTCCAGGCTGCGGGTGACCGCGCCGACCTCGTCGTGGTGGCGCGGGTAGAGGACGGTGCGGCGGTCGCCGTCCGCCAGGGCTTCGGCGCGCTGCGCGAGTTCGCGCAGGGCCCTGATCACCACGATGTGGAGCCATCCGAGGCAGGCCACGGCGGCCGTGAGGCCGAGCAGGCCGGCCAGCACCGTGCGGTTCTGCAGGTTGTACTCGGGGATGGCCAGGCCCTTGGCCGGCTGCCAGCTGACCACGGTCCAGGCCAGCGGCTTGGCGGCGCCGCCGCCCGCCATCGGGACCGCGGCGGCGATGGTGATGTCCTCGCCGTCGCCGCGCAGCACGACGCTGCTGGGGCGCGGGCCCTTGCCGACCTTCTGGTTGGTGCCGGCCGCCAGCGCCCGCAGGCTCTCGTCGGGCAGCTGCGAGAAGGCCAGGTAGCCGTTGTTGCCGCCGATGACGCGCTGCTTCTCGTCGATCACCCGGATCTCGCCCAGGCCGGGACGCTTGAGCAGGGAGTTGAGGAAGTCGATGCGCAGTTCTCCGACGACGGACGCGCCCTTGAGGCCGGGGGCCGCGGCGAACTCGATGATGACCGGCGCGTTGCCGGCCTCGTGCAGCACCACGGGCTCGTCGACGGGTGCCTTGGCCTGGGGGCGTCGGGGCGCGGCCCCGGCCTTCGCGGTGACGGTCCCGTCCGCCTGGAGGACGTACAGGGACTCGTAGCGCTGGTGCTGGCCGAGGGTGCGTTCCAGGATGCCGGTCATTTCGGCGGGGGTGGTGGCCGGGCCGATCAGCGAGCCCACGGAGGTGAGGTCGGCGTGCCCCTCGTTGAGGGCGCGGCGGACCCGGTCGGCCATGGTGTCGGTGCGTTCGCGCTGGTCGTGGACGATCGTCTGCGGTACGCCGACGGATTCGCCGGCCCGGTTGAGCAGCAGGACCAGGGGTGCGGACCACAGCAGCAGGAGCGCGCCGCACGTGGCGAGCAGGGCGCGGGCGCCGATCCGGCCGCGGCCGCGGCCGGGGTCGTGGGCCTTCTGGGCCTCGGCGGGCTCGCCCTGCAGCTGACGGCGCAGCCGCTCCAGGGCGGTGCCGATGCGGGCGGCCTCGCCGTACTTGGGACGGTTGACCGGACGGTTCAGGTCGCCGCGGCTGAGCCGGCGGCTCTCCAGGAAGAGCTGGAGCAGCGGCTTCTGCACGGTGCCGAGGAGGAGGGAGACGGCGAGGAGGCCGATGGCGAGCAGGACGGCCGCGGCGACGATCCCGAAGAAGGGGTCGATGAGGGAGGTGCGGTCCTCGGTGACGTTGAGCAGGGAGATGACGGTCAGCCCGAGGGCGGTGGCCGCGGTGCCCTTGCCCGCCTCGGGGCCGGTCAGGCCGGCGTAGCCGACGACGGTCCGCTCGCCGTCGTCGGAGGGGCCGAGCAGGCTGCCGCTGACGCCGCGGAAGCCGCCTCCGCCGGGCTCCTTGGTGGTCAGCGGGTGGGCCTTGGTCTTCTTCGCGGCGACCTTGGCGTACTTCTTGAGCTGCTTGCGGGACCGTTCGGTCTCTTCCTTGACCTCGTCGGACTGGATCTGCTCGTCATTGGCGAGGCCGTCGCTGCTGAGGATCTGGCCGGTGGAGTCGGTCACCGCGATGGCGCGGAACTTGCCCAGGCTGACGCCGGGGAACCGCAGGCTGCTGGAGGCGACGAGCAGTTTCTGGGGCTGGCCGGGCCAGGACAGTACGGCGAAGGTGAGCAGGCGGGTCTCGCCGTTCTCCAGGCGCACCATGCGCGGGACGAGGCCGTTGGCCTCGGCGAGCTTGGTGTGGTCCAGGGCGGTCAGCGGCACGTTCTCGCCGCGCTGGGCCTCCAGTCGTCCCGATTTGACCTCGACGACGGCCATGCCGCGCCACTTCTGGTAGACGTTGCCGAGCTTGTCGAGCACCGTGTCGGCGGAGACCGGGGCGCCCGCGTTGAAGAGGGTGGCGGTGCGGGAGAGGTCGGTGATCGACTCGTCCAGCGAGGCCCGCATCGCGATGGCGCCGTCCTCCGCGAAGTACTGCTGGGAGGTGCGGACCGCCTCGGGGACGGACTCGTTGCCCACCTTGCCGAGGTGGAAGGCGGTGAGCGCGGCAAGGGCGAGCAGCAGCGCGGACAGCGCGGCGATGGGCGGCCGGATGCCGCCCAGCAGCGACATGTCCGCCCTTCGGCGGGCCTTCTGCCGCCGCTTCGTGCGCGACGCGGACAACGGGACTCCTGTGGATGTGGGTGACGGTGCGGGGACGGGGGCGGGGCGGGGACGGGTTCACCGGGCGGCACGTCCGGCGGGCGGACTGCGTACGCCTCGGCCCTATCGGTCGGTCAGCGGCGCCAGTCCGTCCTTGCTCCCACCCCGGTTGAGCAGGGTGCCCTGGGTGCGGTCGTATGCGAGCCGGTAGCGGGCACGCCGCTCGGCCGACAGCCCGGTGTCGTTCTTCATCGCGGTGGCGAGGTCGATCAGCCGGTGGTCCTTGACCTGTCCGGTCTCGGGCAGCTTGACCGCGGGGTCGGTGACCTCCGGGTCCGGCGGCAGCTCCACGAAGGTGGGGACGTAACGGGCCTTGACGTCCCATGTGCCGTTCTTCTCCGTGAATTCGAACCAGCCGATGACGCCCTCCTCGGACAGACCGCTGGGCACCTCGTGCCGGGCGAGCTGGTTGCCGAGGCCGTACGCGACCCAGATGCCGCCGACCTTCTCCATCGGCTGGACGACGTGGGCGTGGTGGCCGATGACCAGGTTGACGCCGGTCTTCTCGGCGACCTTCCTGGCGAGGCTCAGCTGGAGCGAGTTCGGGGCGGGCTGGTGCTCCTTGCCCCAGTGGATGCTGAGGATGACGACCTCGGCGCCGGCGGCCCGGGCGGCCTTCTCGGCGGCCGAGATGGCGTCCAGCGAGGTCTTGTTCGCCAGCCAGGGCTTGTCCGCGGGTATCCGGCGGCCGTTGAACCCGCCGGCGAAGGAGATCTGCGCGACCTTGACGCCCTTGACGTCCGTGATCAGCGGTTTGGCGCCCTCTGCCTGGCTGCGGGCGGAGCCGGTGTGCTTGAGGCCCGCCTTGTCGAGGGCGTCGAGGGTGCTCTTGACGCCGCCCTCACCGTGGTCGAGCGCGTGGTTCGACGCGGTCGAGCAGGTGTCGTACCCGATGTCCTTGAGGGTCGTGGTGATCTGCGGCGGCGCGATGAAGTCCGGGAAACTCTGGAAGGGCCCCTCCGGCTTGCCGAGCACCGGCTCCATGTGGCAGATCGCCAGGTCGGCCTTGCTCACGACCGGCTTCACCCCGGCCATGATCGGTCCGAAGTCCATGCCGCCCTTGCCCTTGGTCTTGGCGTCCTGCTGGGCCTGGGCGGTCAGCTCGGGGTGGATGAGCACGTCACCGGCCGCGGCCACGGTGAACGAACGCCCACCGGCGCCCGTCGCCAGCCGACCCTTGGCATGGCCACCGGATTCCCCGTCTCCGAGGAGCCCGCAGCCGGCGAGGACCGTCGCCAGGAACAGGGTGAGCGCTCCGGTGCGGAGCATGACGGGAGAGGCGGATATCTTCACTCGGTCTATCTTTATCCGACCATGACTCCATTCCTCGCTAAACATATAACGATTAAGGCAACTCTATGCGCGGCAATGGCCATGGCCGCAGTTATCGCGTATTTCGCAATCTCATCCTGTCGACCATCAGGTGAATTGCAGGTTAATTCCAGTCCTTCGGCAACTCCGGGGGTCGACCTGGAAGAGCGGGTCACGGAATTCACCCGGGGGTTCGGCGAGCGGGGAGGCTACCGGATCCCCACGGCGGACGAGCGCCGGACGGTCACCCGGGGCGTCGCCCTGCTCTTGGACGGCGACCAGGAGGGGGCGCGCGAACGCCTGGCCGAGGTCGACTTCACCGTGCAGTCGTTCACGGACGCCGCGAGCGGCCGCCACTTCGCCGAGGTCGCGGACGCGGCGGCCGATTCGGGTCCCAAGAACCGGGGTTGGGGCCGGGTGTACGTCGACCTGGGCGCGAACCCGAGCTGGAGCGTGCAGGTCCCGCACCCGATCGCCGACCAGGAGACCGAGCGGCTCGGCGCCCGGGTGCTGCGCGGGGCGCCCGGCGGGGTGATGGTGCTGGCCGGCGCCCACCGGACGGCGGGCGAGGGGGACGCCGCCGACGTGGCGCACCGTACGGACTCGGTGTTCCACCAGGTCATCGAGGAACTCATGAAGCGCCGCCTGCCGGGGATCCAGCTGCACGGGTTCGCCAATGAATCCTTTCCGGAATTCGACGCCGTCGTCTCGACGGGGGCCGGCGACCGGGCGGCGTCCGAGGCCAGGACCCTGTCGACGGCACTGACCGGGGAGGGCCTGGAGGTCTGCCGCGCCTATGCCCGTAAATGCAAACTGTCGGGCACCTCGAACGAACAGGGCCTGGTGGCGTCCGAGGAGAATCTCCGTTTTCTCCATATTGAGCTCGCCCGGGCGATAAGGACGGATGACGACCGCGTCGACGACGTGACCAGGGCGATGACGGCCCTCACCACGCGCTGGTCGAAGCCGTGACCACCCCGCGCGAAAGGGGCCGGCCCCCGGAGGAGCCGACCCCTTCCGACCTGCACGCTTGACGGAGTTCACCCAGCACATCCAGCACCACACGGCCGAACCACGGTTGTGTACACATGGCACACTCGGTACGCTTGAGCGTATGACGCAGCCGCTACCCATAGAGTCCATCCGCGACGTGCGCGCCCACCTGGCGGAAGTCGTGGAGCGTGCGGACCGCGACGACGTACCCACGGTCATCACGCGTCGGGGCAAGGAAGTCGCCGCCGTCGTCTCCATCGAGGTGCTGCGCAAGTATCAGGCGTGGGAAGAGCGCGAGATCAACCGGATCATCGACGAGCGCATGGCCAACCCGGCACCCGGCATCCCGATCGAGGACATCATGAGGGAGACACTGGCGCGCGGTGAGTGAGTACCGGACCGTCTTCCGACCGGAGGCGCAGGCCGAGCTTCGGAAGATCCCTCGCGACATGGCGCTGCGCATCCTAGCCAAGCTGACCGAGCTGGAGAGCGATCCCCTCGGGTTCAACACCACCGCGCTCGTGTCGCAGCCGGAACGCCGCCGGCTGCGAGTCGGCGACTACCGGGTCGTCTACACGCTCGACAACGGAGAGCTCGTGGTGTGGGTCGTCCATGTGGGACACAGGTCTACCGTTTACGAGACCTGATTGCCGCTGACCCCGCGTCAGAATATCCAGCACCCATCCAGCACGGTGACGGCGAAGGGGTCGGACTCGACAGAGTCCGACCCCTCTTGGCCTACATGTTTGCCACGTCAGCGACGTGGTGTTATTTCATCCGCTCACACGTTGAAGCGGAACTCGACCACGTCGCCGTCCTGCATGACGTAGTCCTTGCCCTCCATGCGGGCCTTGCCCTTGGCGCGGGCCTCGGCGACCGAGCCGCAGGCGACCAGGTCCTCGAAGGAGATGATCTCCGCCTTGATGAAGCCGCGCTGGAAGTCCGTGTGGATCACGCCGGCGGCCTCGGGGGCGGTGGCGCCCTTCTTGATGGTCCAGGCGCGGGTTTCCTTCGGGCCGGCCGTCAGGTAGGTCTGCAGGCCCAGGGTCGCGAAGCCGACGCGGCCGAGGGTGGCCATGCCGGGCTCCTCCTGGCCGACCGACTGGAGGAGTTCGAGCGCCTCGTCGTCGTCGAGCTCGATGAGCTCAGCTTCCAGCTTGGCGTTCAGGAAGATCGCCTCGGCCGGGGCCACCAGCGCGCTCTGCTCCGCCTTGAAGGCGTCGTCCGTCAGCTCGTCCTCGTCCACGTTGAAAACGTAGAGGAACGGCTTGACCGTGAGGAGGTGGAGCTCGTGGAGGAGGTCGCCCTGCTCCGTGCCCTTGGCGATGCCCTGGGAGAAGAGGGTGTCGCCCGCTTCGAGGATCTTCTGGGCCTTCTCGACGGCGGCGAGGACCGCGACCTTCTCCTTCTGGAGGCGGGACTCCTTCGTCAGGCGCGGCACCGCCTTCTCGATGGACTGGAGGTCCGCGAGGATCAGCTCGGTGTTGATGGTCTCGATGTCGTCCTTCGGCGAGACCTTGCCGTCCACGTGGACGACGTTCTCGTCCTTGAAGGCGCGGATGACCTGGCAGATCGCGTCCGACTCGCGGATGTTCGCGAGGAACTTGTTGCCGAGGCCCTCGCCCTCCGACGCACCGCGCACGATGCCCGCGATGTCGACGAAGTCGACCGTGGCCGGGAGGAGCTTGGCGGAGCCGAAGATGCCGGCCAGGACGCCGAGGCGGGCGTCCGGAACGCCGACGACGCCGACGTTCGGCTCGATCGTGGCGAACGGGTAGTTGGCCGCCAGCACGTCGTTCTTGGTCAGGGCGTTGAACAGGGTCGACTTGCCGACATTCGGCAGGCCGACGATTCCGATCGTGAGCGACACGTTGGCGACTTCCCGTAGCTGGAGGGGGCGGCGGCCCGGAGTGGGCCATCGGACAGTTTACTTTCCGATGAGGGGGCCCGGATGTACGCGTGTCCGGGCACGCGATCGGCGGCCTCCCCGCCTAGTTTTGGGGGGTGGAGCGATACAAGGCGCGTACGGTACGTCACCCTGCGGAGCGGTCTGCCGAGCGGTCCCCCCAGCGAGCGCCCGCACCGGTACGCCGGCTGCCGCGGCCCCGGCTGACCGGACTCGGCGGCGGGCTCTTCGCCTGCGCCGCGATGTTCCTGATCGGCGGCCTCGACTGGCTGCTGTTCGACTCCTCGCTGTTCGTCTACGGGCTGTTCTTCCTGCCCGTAGCAGCCGCCACCGCCCTGTGGGTACGGCCCGCCGACCTGATCACCGCGCCGATCAGCGTCCCGATCGCCTTCGCCGCCGGAGTGTGGCCCGTGTCGGGCGGCTCCGGCGGTTTCGCCGGCGAGGTGATGGGGCTGGTCTCCGCGCTGTCCCTGCACGCCGGCTGGCTGTACGCCGGCACGCTCGTCGCCGCGCTGATCGCGGTCGTGCGCAAGGCCGTCCTCATCGGCCGCCGCCGGATGCCCCGCCGCGTCGCCTGAGCGGCGGCCGGAAGGACGGACCCGGAGGACGGACCCGGAGGGCGAACCCAGAGGGCGGACCCGGAGGGCAGCCCGGAGCGCGCCCCGCAGGACGGCCCGGGACACGCCCCGCAGGACGGCCCGCGGGGCGTGCCGGGCGAACGGCTCCGAGGACGCCCCTCCCGGCTACTCCGCCGCCGAGCGCGCCGCCATCGCCGCACCCACGATGCCCGCGTTGTTCTGCAGTTCCGCCGGCACGATCCGCGCCCGTACGCCCTCGATCAGCGGCAGGAACTTCTCCGGCTTGCGGCTCACGCCGCCGCCGATGATGAAGAGGTCCGGGGAGAACAGCATCTCCACGTGTGCCAGGTACTTCCCCACCCGGTGCGCCCAGCGCTCCCAGGTCAGTTCCCCGTCCTCCTTCGCCTTCACCGAGGCCCGCGTCTCCGCGTCGTGGCCCTTCAGCTCCAGGTGGCCCAGCTCGGAGTTGGGCACCAGCCGTCCGCCCGTGAAGAGCGCGCTGCCGATCCCGGTGCCCAGCGTGAGCAGGATGACGGTGCCGTCGTTCCCGCGCCCCGCCCCGTAGGCCATCTCCGCGACCCCGGCCGCGTCCGCGTCGTTCAGGACCGTCACCTGACGGCCGTCCAGGCGCGAGGAGAGCAGCGCCGCCGTGTCCACTCCGACCCAGGCCTTGTCCATGTTGGCCGCCGACCGGGTCACCCCGCCCGTGACCACCCCGGGGAAGGTGACCCCCACCGGGCCGTCCCAGGCGAAGTGGCGCACCACCTCGACGACACAGCCGGCCACCCCGTCGGGGGTGGCCGGCTGTGGTGTCAGCACCTTGTGGCGCTCCTGCGCCAGGTCGCCACGGTTCAGGTCCACGGGAGCGCCCTTGATCCCGGAACCACCGATGTCCACGCCGAAGATCTCCATGGACTCACCGTACGAAAAGAGCCGCCGCGGCGCGCCCTGTCGGGGAGATGCCTACTTCTGTGCGCCCGGAACCGGGCCCGAAACCGCGTCCGAAGCCGGGCCCGTAGCCCCGCCCTGGGCCCCCACGAGCTCCGCCGCCTCCGCGCGCAGGTCGCGGCGCAGTTCCTTGGGCAGGGAGAAGACGATGGACTCCTCGGCCGTCTTGACGATCTCCACGTCCGCGTAGCCGCGCGCGGCCAGCCACTCCAGCACCTCTTCGACCAGCACCTCCGGCACCGAGGCGCCCGAGGTCAGGCCGACGGTGGTGACACCCTCGAGCCAGGCTTCGTCGATCTCGTTCGCGAAGTCCACGAGGTACGAGGCCTTCGCGCCCGCGTCGAGGGCGACCTCGACGAGGCGGATCGAGTTCGAGGAGTTCTTGGAGCCGACGACGATGACCAGGTCACAGTCCTTGCCCATCACCTTGACCGCCTCCTGGCGGTTGGAGGTGGCGTAGCAGATGTCGTCACTGGGCGGCGAGACGAGCAGCGGGAACTTGGTCTTCAGCGCGTCGACCGTCTCCATCGTCTCGTCGACGGAGAGGGTGGTCTGCGACAGCCAGACGACCTTCGACTCGTCGCGGACGGTGACCTTCTCCACGTCGTGCGGGCCGTCCACGATGGTGATGTGGTCCGGGGCCTCGCCGGAGGTGCCGATGACCTCCTCGTGGCCCTCGTGGCCGATGAGGAGGATGTCGAAGTCCTCGTTCGCGTAGCGGATCGCTTCCTTGTGGACCTTGGTGACCAGGGGGCAGGTCGCGTCGATCGTCGCGAGCTTCCCGCGCGCCGCCTCCTCGTGCACCACGGGGGCCACGCCGTGCGCGGAGAACATCACGATGGAGCCCTCGGGGACCTCCTCCGTCCGCTCGACGAAGATGGCTCCCTTCCGCTCCAGGGTCTGGACGACGTACTTGTTGTGCACGATCTCGTGCCGCACGTAGACCGGCGCGCCGTACTGCTCGAGGGCCTTCTCGACGGCGATCACGGCTCGGTCCACGCCCGCGCAGTAGCCGCGCGGGGCGGCGAGCAGAACGCGGCGGGATGCGGGAGCGGGGGCGTCAGCAGTCATGGGCTCCATCGTACGGGGGTGTCCAGCAGGCCGGGCGTCGCCCGTTCGGCACAAACTGGGTCGAACATCCGCACCGGCCCCACCCCCGGAGGAAAGATGGCGTCCGCGACGGATCCCAGTACGCCGCCCGGCCCGCCCGGCCGGACGGACGGCCCGTCCGCCGTGCCCGGCACCTCCTTGCGCCGCAGTCTCGGATTCCGGGACCTGGTGGTCTACGGGCTGCTCTTCATCGCCCCCATGGCCCCGGTCGGCGTCTTCGGCACCCTCGACGCCAAGTCCCACGGCGCCGTCGCCCTCGTCTACCTCGTCGCGACGGTGGCGATGGCCTTCACGGCCTTCTCCTACGCGCAGATGGTGCGCGTGGCCCCGCAGGCCGGCTCCGTCTTCACGTACGCCCGCAAGGGTCTCGGCGAGGGTCCCGGACTGATCGCCGGCTGGATGGCGATGCTCGACTACCTGCTGATCCCGGCGGTCGCGTACCTCTTCTCCGGGATCGCCATGAACGCCCTGGTCCCGGAGGTCTCCCGGTGGGTGTGGACGGCCCTGGCGGTGGTCGTGACCACCCTGCTCAACCTGTGGGGCGTACGGGCCGCCGCGCGCGTGGGATTCGCCGTGCTGGCGATGGAGATCGCGGTCCTGCTGGTGTTCCTGGTCTCGGCGGTGACCGTGCTGGTCCGGGGCGCGGAGCACCGCGCCTGGCTCTCCCCCTTCACCGGCGACGGCTCGCTGGGCGGGTTCTCCACGGCCGCCGTGCTCGGCGCGGTGTCGGTCGCGGTCCTGTCCTACCTGGGCTTCGACGCCATCGCCTCCTTCGCCGAGGAGGTCACCGGCGGCAGTGCGAAGGTGGCACGGGCGGTGCTGTTCTGTCTGGCGCTGACCGGTGTGCTGTTCATCGCCCAGACCTATCTGGCGGCCCTCCTCAGCCCCCTCTCGGCGGCGGAGCTGGCGGCCGACCCGGGGAAGCAGGGACCGGCCTTCTACACGACGGTCGAGGCCTCCGTGGGGATGTGGCTGCACGACCTGGTCGCCATCAGCAAGGCGATCGGGGCCGCCTTCGCCGCGCTGGCCGGGCAGGCCGCGGCGGGCCGGCTGCTCTTCGCGATGGCCCGCGAGCGGCGGCTGCCCCGCGCGCTCGCCCACACCTCGAACGGGACCCCGCGCCCGGCCCTGCTGCTGGCGGCGACGGTCACGCTGATCGCGGCCGTGTGGGCGGCCCGGCGCGACGACGGGCTGGACCACCTGGTCTCGGTGGTCGACATCGGGGCGCTGGTGGCGTTCACCCTGCTGCACGCCTCGGTGGTCGGCTGGTTCGTGGTCAAGCGGCGCGAGGGG
The DNA here is from genome assembly GCF_040612195.1 of Streptomyces sp. NPDC006450. Lineage (NCBI taxonomy): Bacteria > Bacillati > Actinomycetota > Actinomycetes > Kitasatosporales > Streptomycetaceae > Streptomyces > Streptomyces sp. NPDC006450. The sequence goes on from NZ_JBEXPT010000094.1 coordinate 25,001, forward strand.
ACCCCGAACTGGTTCAAGCACCTGGTGGTCCCGGTCCTCGGCGCCGCCGTGACCCTCGCGGTGATCGTCGAAGCCTCGTGGACGGCGCAACTGGTGGGGGCGGTGTGGCTGCTGGTGGGCCTGTGCGTGCTGCTGGCCCAGCGCGGGCGACGCGCGCGCGACGAAGGCTCCCGGCCCGACGCCGGTGTCGGTGCGGGCGGTTAGCCTGCGTGCATGGGTCTGAATTCGTCGGCTGACGCGCCGCTGCCGGTCGGTCAGGTGTCCCGGCTCATCGGGGGCTGGATCGACAAGCTCGGTCAGGTGTGGGTGGAAGGGCAGATCACGCAGCTCTCGCGGCGGCCGGGAGCGGGGGTGGTCTTCCTGACGCTGCGCGATCCCTCGCACGACATCTCCCTGAGCGTGACCTGCTTCCGGCAGGTCTTCGACGAGGTCGCGGACTCCGTGACGGAGGGCGCGCGCGTGGTCGTGCTGGCCAAGCCCGAGTGGTACGCCCCGCGCGGGCAGCTGTCCCTGCGGGCCACCGAGATACGGCCCGTCGGCATCGGCGAGCTCCTCGCCCGGCTGGAGAAGCTCAAGCGCTCCCTCGCCTCCGAGGGGCTCTTCGCGCTGGACCGCAAGAAGCCGCTGCCGTTCCTGCCGCAGCTGATCGGGCTGGTGGTGGGGCGGGCCTCGGCGGCCGAGCGCGACGTCCTGGAGAACGCGCGGCGCAGGTGGCCGGCGGTCCGCTTCGAGGTCCGCAACGTCGCCGTCCAGGGGGTGCACGCGGTGCCCCAGGTGATCCAGGCGGTCAAGGAGCTGGACTCCATGCCCGAGGTGGACGTGATCATCGTGGCCCGTGGCGGGGGCAGCGTGGAGGACCTGCTGCCCTTCTCCGACGAGGAGGTCGTACGGACCGTCGCGGCGGCCCGTACGCCCGTGGTCTCGGCGATCGGGCACGAGCCCGACTCCCCGCTGCTCGACCTGGTCGCGGACCTGCGGGCGTCCACGCCCACGGACGCGGCGAAGAAGGTGGTCCCGGACGTCGGCGAGGAGCTGGAGCGGGTACGCCAGCTGCAGGGCCGGGGGCTGCGCGCCGTGCGCGGGCTGCTCGACCGGGAGCAGCGGGGGCTCGCGCACGCGCTCGCGCGGCCGGTCTTCGTCCACCCCCAGCGGATGGTGGAGACCCGGGAGGCGGAGGTGGAAGCGCTGCTGGCGCGCGGCCGCCGGACCCTGGGGCACTTGCTGGACCGGGCCGATTCGGAGCTGGCGCACACGCTCGCCCGCGTGGTGGCGCTGTCCCCGGCGGCCACCCTGGAGCGCGGGTACGCGGTCCTCCAGCGGGCCGACGGGCACGTGGTGCGCTCGCCCGAGGACGTGGCGGCGGGCGACGTGCTGCGGGCGCGGGTGGCGGAGGGGGAGTTCGCGGTGCGGGTCGCCGAGGAGCCCGCGTAGGCGGGTCGCCCCACGGGCAGTTCGCCTCGCAGACGGGTCGCTTCACCGGCAGTTCGTTTCACACTGCCGCAACAAATTTCGGTGTACTACACATTTAAGGTGGGAGCGGGAATGACCGAGACCGATACGGCGCTGGGATACGAGCAGGCCCGGGACGAGCTGATCGAGGTCGTCCGCAGGCTCGAGGCCGGCGGCACCTCGCTGGAGGACTCCCTCGCGCTCTGGGAGCGCGGCGAGGAACTCGCCAAGGTGTGCCGCCACTGGCTGGAGGGGGCCCGCGCCCGGCTGGACTCGGCGCTGGCCGCGCGCGAGGCGGCCGAGGGGGCGGGCGGGGAGTGATCCCGCTCACCCGGATACGGAGATAGTTGAATTTTCACCTAAATCCGTCGTAGTCTTTGGGCATCGCTTCAGTCCCGTACAGAAGAAGGCTTTCCGATGTCTCTCGTTCTCGACGCCGCCGCTCAGGACCTCCTCTTCCGTGAGGCCCGCACCGCCAACACGTTCTCCGACGAGCCGGTGACCGAGGAGCAGGTCCAGGCGATCTACGACCTGGTGAAGTACGCGCCGACCGCCTTCAACCAGTCGCCGCTGCGCATCACCCTGGTCCGCTCCCCCGAGGCCCGCGAGCGCCTCGTGAAGCACATGGCCGAGGGCAACCAGGCCAAGACCGCCACCGCCCCGCTGGTCGCGATCCTGTCCGCGGACAACGAGTTCCACGAGGAGCTCCCGCAGCTGTTCCCGCACTTCCCGCAGGCCAAGGACGCCTTCTTCTCCGAGCGCCCGGTCCGCGAGCAGTCCGCCGTGCTCAACGCCACCCTGCAGGCCGCCTACTTCATCGTCGGCGTCCGCGCCGCAGGCCTGGCCGCCGGCCCGATGAACGGCATGGACCACGCGGGCATCCAGAAGGAGTTCCTGGACGCCGACCACACCCCGCTGATGGTCGTCAACATCGGCAAGCCGGGCGAGGACGCCTGGTTCCCGCGCTCCCCGCGCCTGGAGTTCGACCAGGTCATCACGACCGTCTGAGCCCAGCCCCGCAGGCAGTGAACGAAAAGGCCGCGCTCCCCGGAATCCGGGGATGGGGGCCAGTTCTCCAGCCCCCCCCACCCGACCGGCCAAATGTGTCTC
>NZ_JBEXPT010000095.1:0-27010 GCF_040612195.1 Streptomyces sp. NPDC006450
GGCCGCGCCGAGGGCGGCGCCCATCGCCCCGAGGAGGCGCATCGCACGGCGTCTGGACACGGCCTCGCTCATGGGCGCTCCCTGCGGCGTGGGCATCGGCGTCAGGTGGCGGGAGCGGCCCGCGCCGGACCGCTCCCGCCGCCCACTGTGCGCCGACCGCCGCGCGGGCCCGCTTCAGGCGCGCCACCGCGACGCCGATGTTCAGCCCTGCGGCGGCTGCCGCCCGGGGCCGGCCGTCCGGCGGCTGCCATCCGATGTTCAGCTGTCCGGCGGGCTGCCGCCCAGGGCCGGCTCTCCGCCGCAGCCACCCGATGTTCAGCCCTCCGGCGGCTGCCGCCCGGGATCAGCCCTGCGGTGGCTGCCCGCCGGGGTCGGCCTCGCGCCGGGGCTCGCTCTGGAGCTGGACCCGCGCCTCGGTGCGGTGGCCGCGCTCGACGTAGTCCCGTACGACGGCCTCCACCGCGTCCTGGGGCGACCCGATCCCGGCGAGGACCATCACCTCCACCACGAGCTCGGCGTCGAGACTGATGCTGATCCTGGCTCGGCCCGGCACGGGACCCCCTCCATCCGTCGTCGGAGGAGGGACTCTAGTGGGGTCAGGCGTTGGGGCGCAGGGTCCAGACCACGGTCATCTCGCCGGTCACTGCCTCGTCCTCGCGCTGGATGGCGATGGTGACGGGGAATTCGGGACGGCCGCCCGCGTCGAGTTCGGCGACGACGTCGGCAGCCGGCCGGCCGAGGGTGGCGGTGGCCGTCACGACGCCCTTGGCGAGCTTCTTGTAGCCGATCTCCGCGCTCACCGCGAGGGGCACGGCGCGCGAGAGCTGGTCGCCGAAGGCAGCCAGGACGATCGCGCCGCTCGCGGACTCGGCGAGGGTGAACATGGCGCCGGCGTGCGGGCCGCCGAGGTGGTTGTGGAACTCGGGCTGGTCCGGGAGCCGGACGACGGCACGCTCAGGGGTGGTCTCCAGGAACTGGAGGTTGAGGGTCTTGGCCATCGGCACGGTCGCGGCGAGCAGTTCGCCCACGTTCATCAGTTCAGCGCTCATGCGACTTGATGTTACCCGCGAGTAGTAGGCATTGGCCATACCCGTACGGGGGCGGCCGTGGCTCCCCGCTCCCGCTCCCACTATCGTTACCGGCCATGTGGCCAGGACAGCAGCAGCCGCCCGGGGGAGAACCCAACCCCCAGGACGCGCATCAGAACCCGTACCAGCAGCAGCCGGGAACGCCGAACCCGTACCAGCAGCAACCGCCGACGGTGGCGTACGGGGAGCAGCAGCCCGGCTACGGGTACCCGCAGCAGCCCCCCGCTCCCCAGGCCTGGGGCCAGCAGCCCCCGACCGTTCCCGTACCCCAGTGGGGCGGCACCCCGCCGCCCACGCCCCCGCGCGGCGGGAGCCCGTTCTCGACCAGGACCGTGGCCATCGTCGCGGCCTCGGCCGTCGTCGTGGCGGCCGCCGCCACCGGGGCGTTCGTCCTGACCCGGGACGACAAGAGCTCCAACCAGGCGGACGACAAGCCGAGCTCCTCCCCCTCCGCCCCGGCCTCCTCCCCCGCGGCCGCCCCCGCGAGCCCGGGCGCCAACCCGCGCGGCGGCGCCGACGCCAAGCCGGTCGTCCCCGGCTGGAAGGTCGTCCTCAACCCGAAGCACGGCACCGCCTTCGACGTTCCGCCGGACTGGGACGTCAAGTCCTCGGGCCTGTCCATCGGCTTCGAGGACCACGCCAAGAAGGACGGCACGCCCCTGGTCATGATGGGGGCGCCCGCCTTCCTCAAGGAGGACTGGTGCAAGGTCGACTCCGACAAGGACGGCAAGGAGGAGTCGACCGAGCTGGCGGGCGTCGGCACCAAGGGCGGCATGGGCGCGAAGGGCACCGCCGAGGCCGCCTACAACGAGGCCGGCAACTGGGCCTACTCCGCGTACGCGCAGAAGGGGCCGAAGGGCACCACCAAGATCGCCGAGGCGAAGGAGTACACGACCTCCTCCGGCCTCAAGGGCCACATGGCGACCGCGACCGTCAGCGGCCTGCCCAAGGAGAACAAGTGCTCCACCGACGGCAAGTCCGTCGCCTTCAGCTTCACGACCGCCAAGGGTGACATCGCCAGCTGGGTCCTCTACGGCGTCGCGGGCGTCCCGGGCGAAGTGAGCCAGGAGACCTACGAGAAGATCCTGAGCAGCGTCCGCCTCAACGCGGGCTGACCTCTCCAACTCTCCCTCCCGGTCCGGAAATCCATTTGGATTCCCGGCCCGGGACGGGGATAGTCCGGAGGTGAGCTCTCCCTTCTCCTCCCCTGGTACCGCTCCTCCGTCCTCCGCGCGCCGGAGGCCCGAGTGGGCCGGCCGCAACTACACCCTGCTGACGGCTGCCGCGGTCATCACGAACCTCGGGAGCCACGGAGCGCTCATCGCGACCGCCTGGGCAGTTGTCGAGGCAGGCGGCTCCGCCGGCGACGTAGGCCTGGTGGCCGCCGCCCGTACGCTGCCGCTCGTCCTCTTCCTGCTCATCGGCGGAGCCGTCGCCGACCGGATTCCCCGCCACCACGTCATGGTCGCGGCCAATGCCCTCAACTGCCTCTCGCAGGCCGTCTTCGCCGTCCTCGTCCTCACCGGCGATCCGGAACTGTGGCAGATGATGCTGCTCACCGCGCTCTGCGGCACCGGCACGGCCTTCTTCAACCCGGCCGCCGAGGGCATGCTCATGGCCACCGTCTCGGGTGCGCAGGCCAACCGCGCCTTCGCCCTCTTCCGGATGGCGATGAACGGCGCCGGGGTAGGCGGAGCCGCCCTCGGCGGAGCCATGGTCGCCTTCCTGGGCCCCGGGTGGGTCCTCGCCGTGGACGCGGCCGCCTTCGCCGCGGCCGGAGCCCTACGGGCCTTCCTCGACGTCGACCACATCGCCGAGCGCGCTCCCGGCGGCGGCCTGCTGTCCGATCTGCGCGAGGGCTGGGTGGAGTTCAGGAGCCGCCCCTGGCTGTGGAGCATCGTGCTCCAGTTCTCCGTCGTCGTGGCAGTCGTCGGCGCCGCCGAAGCGGTCTACGGGCCCCTGGTCGCCCTGGAGCAACTGGGCGGGGCGGCTCCGTGGGGCCTGGCCCTGGCCTTCTTCGGTCTCGGCACCATCGGCGGGGCCGTCCTGATGATGTTCTGGAAACCGCGCCGCCTGCTGCTGGTCGGCACCCTGTGCGTGTTCCCGCTGGCGCTCCCCTCCGCGGGGCTGGCGGTACCGCTGCCGGTGTGGGGGCTGTGCGCGGTGATGTTCGTCAGCGGCGTGGGCATCGAGGCGTTCGCCGTGAACTGGATGACGACGATGCACCAGGAGATCCCGGAGGAAATGTTCTCCCGCGTCTCCGCCTACGACTGGTTCGGCTCGCTCTCGATGCTCCCGTTGGCCACGGCGATGGCCGGCCCGGTCGAATCCGCGATCGGCCGCACATCCGCCCTCTGGGGCTGCGCGGCCCTGGTGGTCCTCGTGACGGCCGCCGTCCTCCTGGTCCCGGACGTCCGCCGCATGACCCGCAAACGGCCCGCCGCCCTCACCAGATCGAGCCCCGCCGAAGCCAGCCCTGCCAAGTCCGGGCCCACCGGCTCCGGGCCCACCGGCTCCGGGCCCGCCGAACGGGGCCCGGTCCAAGCCGACTCCGCCGGATCCAGCCCCGCCGGCGTGTGAGGCGCGGGGTCCGGGGCGCAGCCCCGGGGAACGGAGGAAGGGCGGATAGGGGACAGGGGCCCCGCGCAGCGGCCGGCAAGCCCCTCAGCCGAGGCTGAACGCCCCCTCCGGCGGCTCGGGCGAAGCCACCGCATCGGCGTCGGCCACCGGCAGGGCCCCCCGCATCAGCCGCGCGAGGGCCGCCCCGGCCTCCACCCGCGCCGGAAAGGCGTCACCCGCGCACACCCGTGAAAGCTCCGCCACCGGCAGATCCCGCGCCGAAGCCAGCAGCACCGCGTTCCCGAAGCGCCGCCCGCGCAGCACCCCCGGCTCCGCGATCAGCGCCAACTCCCCGAAGGCCGCACCGAAGTTCGCGAGCTGCCCCCGCAGGAACGCGAACGGCGCCCCGTCGGCGAGGTTCGCCACGTAGACCCCGCCGGGCCTCAGGACCCGCGCCACCTCGCGCGCGTACTCCACCGAGGCCAGCGAAGCGGGCACCCGGGACCCCCCGAAGACGTCCCCCACCACCACGTCCGCGCTCGCGTCCGGCGCCGCGGCCAGCCAGGCCCGCGCGTCGGCGACGTGCACCGTGATCCCGCTCCCGGCCGCGACCGGCAGGAACTCGCCGACCAGTGAGACGAGCCCGGCGTCGAACTCGACCACGTCCTGCCGCGACCCCGGCCGGCCCGCCGCCGCGTACCGCGGGAGGGTCAGCGCGCCGCCGCCCAGGTGCAGCAGGTCCAGCGCGGCTCCCGGCTCGCCCACGCAGTCCAGGACGTGCGCGAGGCGGCGCACGTACTCGAACTCCAGGTGCTCGGGGTCGTCGAGGTCCACGTACGACTGCGGTGCCCCGTCCACGGTGAGCAGCCAGGCCCGCTCCCGGTCGATGTCCGGCATCAGTTTGGCCGTGCCCTGGGCCACGTCCCGGATCACCGGGATCTGTTCGTCACTCACCGGACCATTGTCAGGCTCCCTGGGCTCCCTGGGCTCCTTGGGCTCCTTGGGCCCCCTGGGCCGCCCACACCTCGCGCGCCTGCTCCACGTGCTCCGCGGCCTGCTGCAGCCCCGCCCGCGCGGCGGGATCGCGGCGCGCGGGGTCCAGTACGTTGCGTCCGAAGACCTTGCGGGCCTGCGGCGACGGGGTGATCAGCAGCACCTTCGCCCCGGCCTCCCGCAGCCGTGCGGCCTGCGCCGCGGGCGAGGGGATCAGCCCGGCGCCCATGGTCATCGGCGCGAGGATGACCACGCGGGCGTAGCCGGAGGCGAGGTCGGCGTTGGCCGCGGAGCGGATCCCGCCGTCAACGAACCTCCGCCCACCTACCGTCACGGGCGGCCACACCCCGGGTACGGCGCAGCTCGCCGAGACGGCGTCGACCAGCCCGGCAGCGCTCCCGCGCTCGAAGGCGGCGAGCTCGCCGGTCAGCGCGTCCACCGCCGCGACGACCAGGCGCCGCTCGGGCCAGTCGTGCGAGACCAGCCGGGCTTCCAGCACCTTGCGGCGCACCGCCTCGGGCTCCGTGTCGGCGGCGAGCGCGAAGGCGCCGATCCGGCGCCGGTAGGACTGCGCGTCGCGGGAGCGGACCATGGCGACGGCGTACCGCCCGATCAGGGCGGACCCCAGCCTCGCGGGGAGTTCCCCGCCGGGGTCGCCGAGCTGGCGCTCGTACAGCTGCTGCGGGGTGAGCAGTCCGGAGGTGAGCTGCGCGCCGACGACCGAGCCGGCCGAGGTCCCGACGACGAGGTCGGCTCCGGTGAGGTCGACGCCCGCGCCGGCGAGCCCGTAGAGCATCCCGGCCTCCCAGCCGACACCGGTGAGCCCGCCGCCGCCGAGCACCAGAGCCGTGCCCTTGCCTTCCCCGCTGCCGCCGACCGTGCCGCCGACCCTGCCGCTGTCTTCCATGCCGCCGTCTTCCACGAACCGCTCTCTTCCCCACAGACCAGTGGTGACGGCAGTCTGGCGCACGCCGACCACCGCCACCACCACCGCGGGTCTACCGGGCCGCTACCCGACCTCGGTGACCGTCCCGGCCCCGACCGTGCGCCCGCCCTCGCGGATCGCGAAGCCGAGCCCGCTCTCCAGCGGGACGTCCCGTCCGAGCTCCACCGTCATGGTGACCGTGTCCCCCGGTTGGGCCCGGCCCGCCTCGCCCAGGTCCACGTCTCCCACCACGTCGGCGGTGCGGATGTAGAACTGGGGCCGGTAGCCGGTCGTCACCGGCGTGGTGCGGCCGCCCTCGCGGGCGGACAGCACGTACACCCGCGCCGTGAAGCGGCGCCTCGGTACGACGCTGCCGGGCGCGGCCACCACGTCGCCGCGGCGCACCGCGTCGCGGGGCACCCCGCGCAGCAGCAGCGCGACGTTGTCCCCGGCCTCGGCGCAGTCCATCGGCTTCCCGAAGGTCTCCAGCCCGGTGACCACGGACTCCACGGCCGCGCCGTCGCCGCCGAGCAGCGCGACGCGGTCGCCCATGGCCACGGTGCCCCGCTCGACGGCGCCGGTGACGACGGTGCCGCGCCCGGTGATGGTCAGGACGTTCTCGACCGGCATCAGGAACGGCGCGTCGGTGTACCGCACGGGCATGGGCACGTACGTGTCCACGGCGTCGAGCAGGGTCTCGATCGACGAGGTCCAGCGCGGGTCGCCGTCGAGCGCCCCGAGCCCTGATACCCGTACGACCGGGGCGCTGTCCCCGCCGTAGCCGTTCGCGGTGAGCAGCTCGCGGACCTCCAGCTCGACGAGGTCGGTGAGCTCGGGGTCCCCGGCGTCGGCCTTGTTCAGGGCGACGACGATGTGGTCGACGCCGACCTGCCGGGCGAGGAGCACGTGCTCGGCGGTTTGCGGCATGACCCCGTCGAGGGCGGAGACGACGAGGATCGCCCCGTCGAGCTGGGCCGCGCCGGTGACCATGTTCTTGACGTAGTCGGCGTGGCCGGGCATGTCCACGTGGGCGTAGTGGCGGGTGTCGGTCTCGTACTCGACGTGGGTGAGGTTGATGGTGATGCCGCGCCGGGCCTCCTCGGGGGCCCGGTCGATCCTGTCGAACGGTACGAAGGAGGCGCCGCCGCGCTCGGCGAGAACCTTGGTGATGGCGGCGGTCAGCGTCGTCTTGCCGTGGTCGACGTGACCCATGGTGCCGATGTTGAGGTGCGGCTTGGTGCGCACGAAGGCCGTCTTGGCCATGATGTCTTCCCGTGTGGTCCGAAGCTGGAATTACGGGACCCCCTGAGCGAACCGACCCTCCCCCTGCGGGGTCCGCCGGACGATCCGGGAAGGGTCAGCTTCGTGCGCCGCCGAATGCGAGCGCGCCTGCCGCGAGTTCTGCGGGGACGGCAGCCTTCGGCGCGTCCGCGACTGCGGACGGCGCTGCGGGGAAGGCGTGCCTGGACATGGGCCCGATCCTGCCGGAGCGGGCGCGGCGGGGCCAATGAATTACCCGGCGCGGGCCCTACGCCCCGCCGATGTTCTTGAGCGCTTCGCGCACCGAGAGCGGGGACAGCGACTGCCGCTCGGCGGTGACGAAGGCGCGTACGGCGCCGGGGTCCGTCTTGGCGTACTCGCGCAGGGACCAGCCGATGGCCTTGCGGACGAAGAAGTCGGGGTGGCCGCTCTGCTGGCGGCAGTACGCGAAGAGCCGCTCGGTGTCGGTCGCGGACTTGTAGCGGAGCTGGTGGAGCAGGGCGGTGCGGGCCACCCACAGGTCCTCGTCCCCGATCCACTCGTCCATCACGGCGGCGAGCGCCGGGTCCGCCGCCACGAGCGGGCCGACCGTGTGCGCGGCGAGCAGGTCGACGGTGTCCCACCAGGGGTCCGTCACGATCAGGTGCCGGACCACGGGCAGGAAGCCGGAGGAGCAGCGGGAGACGTGCCGGCGCAGGTAGTCGACGGCGTAGTACCGGTACTCACGCTCCGGAAGCTCCCAGCAGCGCAGCGCGAGGGCGGCGCAGTCCGCTTCGGACGGTTTCGGGGTGTCCTTGGTCACGGCCCTCGACAGCTCGCGGCGCAGCGGGGTGGGGATGCCGAGGAAGGGCGCGACGCCCTTCATGTACGCGGCCATGGGCCCGGCGCGCTCCACGTCGGCCGCGGCTGCGTACGTCTGCGTCAGCCGCGCCTCCAACAGCTCGGCGAGGGGGCTGTCCGGAACCTGCGGTGGCCGCCCGTCGTTCGACTGCATGAGGCCCAGATTACGGCGCCCGGCCAGGAGGGTCGGCTAGTCTCCCGGAATGTCCCTCCTCCTGGCGCCGTGGACGCGGCTCTCGCTGCTCGTCGTGCTGCTCCTCGCGGCCGGCGTCTGCGTCGTGCTGTACGAGCCCCAGCGCCTGCTGTCGGAGGGCTGGCCCCCGGGACTCCCGGTGGGCACCGCGGTCCTGCTCTTCGCCGCGGCGTACGGGGTGTGCACGGCGGCCCTGGTGCCGCGCCCCCTGCTGAACCTGGCCTCCGGGGCCCTCTTCGGCTCGCAGTTCGGCCTGGTCGCGGCGGTCGGCGGGTCGGTCATCGGCGCGGGGATCGCCTTCGGCCTGGGCAGGATGATGGGCCGTGACGCCCTGCGTCCGCTGATCCGCGGCCGGTGGCTGAAGGCGGCCGACGACCAGTTGGCCCGGCACGGCTTCCGCTCGATGCTGGCGGTCCGGATCTTCCCCGGGCTGCCCTTCGCGATGGCCAACTACGCCGCCGCGCTGTCCCGCTGCGGCTGGCTCCCCTTCCTCCTCGCCACGGCGATCGGCGTGGTTCCGAACACCGCCGCGTACGTGATCGCGGGGGCCAGCGCCTCCTCCCCGACCTCCCCCGCGTTCCTCGCCTCGTTCGGTTTCATCGCCCTCTCCGCGGTGGGTGCGGCGGTCGTCGCCTGGCGCAAGCGGCACCGGCTGGCGCCGGTCCGGAGGCCCGAGCGCCCCGTGCCGGCAAGGGAACTGACGGCCGTGCACCCCCCTGTGGTCACGGCCGCACCCCACGGGCCCTAGCATCGGACGCGAACTGCCCGACGATCACAAGGACGAGCGCACCCCGACATGAGCTGGTTCGAATCCCTAATCCTCGGTCTCGTCCAGGGGCTTACGGAGTTCCTCCCGATCTCCTCCAGCGCCCATCTGCGGCTGACCGCGGCATTCGCCGGCTGGCACGATCCGGGAGCGGCCTTCACCGCCATCACGCAGATCGGCACCGAAGCCGCCGTACTGATCTACTTCCGCAAGGACATCGCGAAGATCATCTCCACGTGGTTCCGCTCCCTGTACACGAAGGCGCTGCGCTCCGAGCAGGAAGCCAAGATGGGCTGGCTGGTGATCGTCGGCTCGATTCCGATCGGTGTCCTCGGCCTCGCCTTCAAGGACCAGATCGAGGGCCCGTTCCGCGACCTGCGACTGATCGCCACCACCCTCATCGTGATGGGCCTCGTGCTCGGCTTCGCCGACCGGCTGGCCGCGCGCGACGAGGAGGGCGGCCGGCACCGCGCCATCCGTGAGCGCAAGACCCTGAAGGAACTGGGCGTCAAGGACGGCCTCATCTTCGGTCTCTGCCAGGCGATGGCCCTGATCCCGGGTGTGTCCCGGTCGGGTGCGACGCTCTCCGGCGGTCTGCTGCTGGGCTTCACCCGCGAGGCGGCCGCCCGCTACTCCTTCCTCCTCGCCATTCCGGCCGTGCTGGCCTCCGGCCTGTTCGAGATCAAGGACGTGATGGAGAACCCGGGCCACATCGCCTGGCCCGAGACGATCTTCGCGACGGTCGTCGCCTTCCTCGTCGGCTACGCGGTCATCGCCTGGTTCATGAAGTTCATCTCCAGCAAGAGCTTCATGCCGTTCGTGATCTACCGGGTCCTGCTCGGCATCCTGCTGTTCGTCCTGATCGGCATGGGTGTCCTCAGCCCCCACGCCGGCGAGTCGGCCGGCTAGTACGGCCGGTGCGGCTCCCGCCCCACCGCTTCGCACGAAATCGAAGGCCGCCCGGGAACGTTCCCGGGCGGCCTTCGCGTCGTTGTGCTGGGAGAGACCTGAAGGCGAGCAGCAGGGGGTGTCCCATGGGTCGAGTGGTGCTGGAGCGGTTTCCCGCCGGAAGTCCGAGGGGGAGTTGGCCGGCCGAGGAGTACGCGGCGCAGCGGATGCGCGAGGGCGTGCCCGCGGAGGTGGTGATGGATCTGGCCAGCGATGCGTACCTCGTGGTGGTCCGTCCCCGGGAGGCGCGTTCCGGTCACTGACCCGGGACCGGAAGATCCGGGCCGCGCACGCCCCTTGGCCTCCGCGCCCCGCACCCTCACACTGACCCGATGACGCAGCGTGTGGACCTTGCGGGCGTGATGGACCGACTGGCGATCGACGAGCTGGTCACGGGATACGCCATCGCCGTGGACGACGGCGACTGGGATGCCTACCGCGCCCTGTTCGCCCCGGGCGGGCGGGCCGACTACACCTCGGCAGGCGGGATCGAGGGGCCGGCCGGGGAGGTCGCGGACTGGCTCGCCGAGACGATGAAGCTGTTCCCGGTGCGCCAGCACCTCATCGTCAACCGGCTCGTCCGGATCCCCGACCAGGGCGGCTCCCCCGGTGACACGGCGGAGGTCCGGGCCGACTTCCTCAATCCCATGCGGCTGGCCGGGGAAGAGCCCGACGAGGGCGGCCCGGCCGTCACCGCGCCCAACTTCGTCGCCGCGGGGCGCTACACCTTCGCCGTCGCCCGGACCGCCCGCTCCGGGTGGCGGCTCGCGCGGGTCACCGTCCACGAGAAGTGGCGGCACATGTCGTTCTGATGGTTCGACCGGCTGGGCTGATCCACACTGGAAGCGGAGGCCCTACGTGGTGCGAGAGGTCTTGACGGTCTCGAAGCGGGCCCCGTGGTGGCGTGCGGTGGCGGCGGTCACGGCGGGAGCCCTGCCCTGCCTCGCCTTCCCCTCCCCCGCGCTGTGGTGGTTCGCCTACGTCGCCCTCGTGCCCTGGATCCTGCTGCTGAGGTCGGCACCCACCGGCCGGCGCGCGGCCCTGGAGGGCTGGCTCGGCGGCGCCGGCTTCGTCGTCGCCGTCCACCACTGGCTGCTGCCCAGCCTGCACGTGTTCCTCTTCGCGGTGGCGGCGCTCGTGGGGCTGCTCTGGATCCCCTGGGCGCTGCTGGTGCGGGAACTGCTCGGCGGGCTCCCGGGACCGGGGCGGGCGGCGGCCGCGCTGGTCCTCGTACCGGCGGGCTGGCTGCTGTCGGAGCTGGCCCGGTCCTGGCAGGGGCTGGGCGGGCCGTGGGGGCTGCTCGGTGCCAGCCAGTGGCAGGTGGCGCCCGCGCTGCGGCTGGCTTCGGTGGGCGGGGTGTGGCTGGTCGGCCTGCTGGTCGTGGCGGTGAACTGCGCGCTGGTGCTGCTGATCACGGCGCCGCGGGCGCGGGCGGCGGCGCTGGCCGGGGTGACGGGCTGCGCGGTGCTGGCGGGGGTGGTGTGGCTGTGGGCACCCCGCCCGGAACCGGCGGGCTCCCTGCGCGTGGCCCTCGTACAGCCTGGCGTGCTCCCGGACTCCCCGGACAGCGCCGAGCGGCGGTTCGCCCTCGGGGAGCAACTGACCGGAACCCTGGCCGGACAGCGGTCCACGGGGCCCTCGGCCGGTCTCCGACCGGACCTGGTGGTGTGGGGGGAGAGCAGCGTCGGCGCGGACCTGACGGCCCGGCCGGACCTGGCCCGGCGGCTCACCGACCTGTCGGTGCGGGTCGGGGCCCCGCTCCTGGTCAACGTGGACGCCCGGGGCGCCGACCGGTCCGGGATCCGCAAGTCGGCGGTGCTCGTCGGCCCCGGCGGCCCTACCGGTGACCGGTACGACAAGATGCGCCTGGTGCCGTTCGGCGAGTACGTACCGGCCCGCGCGCTGCTGGGCTGGGCCACCTCGGTCGGCAAGGCGGCGGGAGAGAACCGCGTCCCGGGCAGCGCGCCGGTCCTGATGGACCTGCCCGGCCGGGCGGGCGTCCGCCTCGGCCCGCTGGTCTGCTTCGAGTCGGCGTTCCCCGACATGAGCCGCCACCTCGTCCGCGAGGGCGCCGCCCTGCTGGTCGGCCAGTCGGCCACGTCCACCTTCCAGGACAGCTGGGCACCCGCCCAGCACGCCTCGCTCTCCGCGCTGCGCGCCGCCGAGACCGGCCGTCCCATGGTCCACGCCACCCTCACCGGCATCAGCGAGGTGCGCGGCCCGTCCGGCGAGCAGATCGGGCCGGCGCTGTCCACGGCGGCGAGCACGGCGCGGGTGTACGAGGTCCCGCTGGCGCGGGGCACGACCCTGTACGTCCGCTTCGGGGACTGGCCGGTGGGCGCCGCGCTGGCCGCGCTGGCCGTCTACGGTGCGGCTGCGGGCACCCGCTCCGTGCGGCTGCGCGGACGCGCCGGGGCGCCCACCGGGACCCCACGGACACCGCCCGGGTGACCGGCCGGGCTACCGCCCGGCCCGCCGTCCGCGAGGCGGCCGCTCAGGAGGCCTGCTCCAGAGCCGAGCGCACCACCCGCTCGCACAGTTCGTGGGTCAGCAGCGCGTCGCGGGCACTGAGGGTCGTACCCGCGGCGACGGCCTCCAGGAAGGCGTCGACGACCTGCTCGATACCGCGCTGGCGGGCCACCGGCACCCAGTCCCCGCGCCGCCGGACCGTGGGCTGGCCCTTGTGGTCGATGACGTCCGCGAGGTTGACGACCTGGCGCTTGGTGTCCTGCCCGGACACCTCCAGCACCTCCTCCGTGGACCCGGAGAGCCGGTTCATGATGCCCAGCGCGGTGAAGCCCGTACCGGACAGCTGGAGCACCACCTGGCTCATCAGGCCGTTGCGCACCACGGCCCGTACGTCGACCTGGTCGGCCTCGCCGGGCAGCAGGAAGCGCAGGGTGTCGACGACGTGGATGAAGTCGTCCAGGACGAAGGTCCGGACGTCCTCGGGCAGGCCGACCCGGTTCTTCTGCATGACGATCAGGTCGCGCGCGTGGTCGGCGCACTGCGCGTAGCCGGGCGCGTGGCGGCGGTTGAAGCCGACGGCGAGGGAGACCCCGCGCCGCTCGGCGAGTTCGACCAGGCGGCGCGATTCCGCGAGCTCGTAGGCGATCGGCTTGTCGACGTACGTCGGTACGCCCGCTTCCAGCAGCCGTTCCACGATCTCGGGGTGGACGGCGGTCGGGGCGTGCACGAAGGCCGCGTCGAGCTTCTGCGCGAGCAGCGAGTCGAGGTCGGTGTGCAGGCGCTCGGCCGGGACGCGGTGCTGGGCGCCGACCCGTTCGAGGGTGGCCGGGGTCCGGGTCTGCAGGTGCAGTTCGAGCCCCGGGCGGGTGGTCAGGACGGGCAGGTACGCCTTCTGCGCGATGTCGCCGAGTCCGATGCAGCCGACCTTCACCGGGACCTCCAGGTTCGTTCCTTGTGGGAGTACGCAGCCTAATCGCTGGTGACCACAGCCGTGTTCGACCAGGATGAGGCCCATGACGATCATCAGTAACGGATCCCACCGCTCCGAACCCTCCACCACCGCCGACGAGCGCGAGATGCTCGACGGCTGGCTCGACTACCACCGCTCCACGTTGGCCTGGAAGTGCGAGGGACTGTCCGACGCGCAGCTGCGCACGACCCCGCTGCTGCCGTCCGAGCTGAGCCTGCTGGGGCTGGTGCGCCACATGGCCGAGGTGGAGCGGTACTGGTTCCGGGAGATCATGCTCGACGAGGACCTGCCCGAGCTGTTCTGCACCGGCGACGACCCTGACGGGGACTTCCACTTCGCCGACGCGGACACCTGGGCCGAGGCCGAGCAGGTGTGGCAGACCGAGATCGAGCTGGCCCGGCAGGCCGCGGCCGGCCACTCCCTGGACCTCGCCTCGAAGCCCGAGAGCCACCGCCGGGGCGAGGTGTTCAGCCTGCGCTGGGTGTACACCCACATGATCGAGGAGTACGCGCGCCACAACGGCCACGCGGACCTGCTGCGGGAGCACATCGACGGCGCCACGGGCGAGTAGCCGTCACCCGTGCGGGGTGAATATCGGCTCCGGGTTTTCCGGGCGGGGTCCTCGCACAGCAGAGTTGTGTGGGTGCATCCAACCCGAACCACGACAAAGCTGCTGCTCGGCGTCGCCTGTGCGGTCTCGGCCGTCTCCGGCTGCGTGAACGTGAGCCCGGCCCCCCTGCAGCCGGCGGCCGCCCCCGGCTCCTCGGGGGCGCCGCCCCGGCACGATCCCCGCGGCGGGCCCGGGGCCGCGCCGGTGGTCGTCCGGGCACCCGCCCTGGAGGCGCTGGAGGCCGTGGAGGCCGTGCCGGGACGGCCGGCCGGGCCGACCCCTTCCGCTTCCGGCCGGGCGGCCGTCCCGCGGGCGGGAGTCCCGGCCGAGCGGGCGGCGGGGGGCCGTCGTCCGGGATCCCGCGGAGCCCCGGCGGCCGGCGCGCCGGTCCCGGACATCCCGGAGCCCCGGAAGCCCGGCGGGCACCGCGACCACGCCGACGGGCGTCCGGGCGCGCAGCACCCCGGCCGGCCCCGTTCCGAGGGCGGCGAGGTGCCGCGCGAGCTGGTGCGGGAGCTGCCGGTGCGGCCGGCCGACGTGTGCGCCCTGGGCCACCGGCACGGGCACTGGCACCCGGACAGCCCGGAGGCCCGCATCTGCGCGGGCGTCCAGGGCGGCTGAGGGCCCGGCCCCGCCCCGCCCCTGGTCCGGCCGGCTCTCGCCGGGACCCGTTCCTCCGGGTCCGGCTCCGGCTCCGGCTCCGCAACCTCTCCCGCTACTGGTTCTGCTCCGGGAACGGTCGGGGCGCATCCCCCGGTTCCGCCGCCAGGCGGCGCTCCAGGCGGGAGATGGCGGCCCGTACGCCGTTCCCGTACCCGTCGTCGGCCAGGGCCCCGGTGGCGGCGCGGGCCCGCGCCAGGTGGATCCGGGCCGCCTCGGGACGCCGTAGCTTCACGTAGTCGGCGGCCAGGCTCAGGTGCAGCGACGGGTAGAAGACCCGGACGGCCGTGGGCGGGCCGACCCCGTCGTCGGAGCCGTCGGCGTGCGCGGCGGTCAGGGCCCGCAGGTCCCAGGCCAGCTCCTCGGCGGGGTCGTCCTGCGCGTCGGCGAGGTAGTGCGCGAGCGTGCAGCGGTGCAGGGAGTCGCCCTCCGTGCCGATCTCGGACCAGATCTCGCCGAGCCGGTTGCGGGCCTCCTCGCGGTCGCCGGCGTGCAGCAGGATGACCGCTTGGCCGATCCTGGTCATGACGGCGTCCTCGGACGCCTCCTGCTGCTCCGTCAACGCGGCCTCCGGCTCGTTCCCGTCAGACCTGCTCCGGTCCGATCGTCACGACGCTAGCCGGAGGCACCCGCAATGCCGCCTAGGCGCGGTCGCACATCAGCCCAGGTCCGGGATCCGCCAGTCGATCGGCGCATGGCCCTGGGCGGCGACGGCCTCGTTGATCTGGGTGAACGGCCGGGAGCCGAAGAACTTCTTGGCCGACAGCGGGGAGGGGTGGGCCCCCTTGACGACGGCATGCCGCTCCTCGTCGATCAGCGGGAGCTTCTTCTGCGCGTACGCCCCCCAGAGGACGAAGACGGCCGGGTCGGGGCGGGCGGCCACCGCGCGGATCACCGCGTCGGTGAACTTCTCCCAGCCCTTGCCCTTGTGCGAGTTGGGCTCCGCTTCGCGGACGGTGAGCACCGCGTTGAGCAGCAGGACGCCCTGCTCGGCCCACGGCATCAGGTACCCGTTGTCCGGGATGGGGGTGCCGAGCTCTGCGTGCATCTCCTTGTAGATGTTGCGCAGCGAGGGAGGGGTCTTCACGCCGGGCTGCACGGAGAAGCACAGCCCGTGGCCCTGGCCCGCGCCGTGGTACGGGTCCTGGCCGAGGACCAGTACCTTCACCTCGTCGAACGCCGTGGCCTCCAGGGCCGCGAAGACCTGCTCGCGGGGCGGGTAGACCGGCCCGTTCGCCCGCTCCTTCTCGACGAACTCGGTGAGTTCTTTGAAGTAGGGCTGGTCCAGTTCCCCGCCGAGGACGGGGAGCCAGGACTCGGGCAGCATCTGGGTCACGACGACAACCTCCGGTACACGTTGTTCGAGACTTCACGTCTGCGCGTTCTCCGCGCTCGCGCAACTGCTTCGCGCGACGGATCAAGAACTTACCGGTGGCCACTGACAACGCGGCGCCCGCCCGCCCCGCCCGGGTGGGCGGTGCGGACGGGCGGGGCGGCGCGGGGTCCTGCTACCAGCTGGTCTTGCGGTACAGCTCCCAGAGCTGCATGACGGTCTGCGGGTCGAGCGCCCGCTCCGCGCCGGCGATGTCGTCGCGCGCGGCGACGTACAGCTTGCCCTGCCACAGGGGCAGCAGCCGGACGTCGTCGGCGAAGATCTGCTGGGCCTTCTCGAACTCGTGGATGCCGGCCGACCGGTCGCTCTCGCGGCGGGACTTGGGCAGGATGACGTTGAGGATCTCGGCGGACTCGTACGGGGTGCCGACCGCGTTCTCCTTGCCGACGAACGGCGCGATGAAGTTGTCCGGGTCCGGGAAGTCGGGGAACCAACCGCGGCCGAAGACCGGGTACTCGCCCTTCTTGTAGCCCTCCTGGAACGCCTTCCAGGGCTGCCCGCGCAGGGTGATCCTGAAGAGCCCGCTCTCGTCGAGCTGGCGCTTGAGCTCGGTGAACTCGTCCGCGGTGGAGGCGCCGTAGCGGTCGGTGGTGTACCAGAAGGTCAGGTCCACCGGCGTGGCGATCCCGGCGTCCTTGAGGGTCTTCTTGGCCTTGGCCACGTCCGGCTGGCCGTACGTGTCGTAGAACGGCGTCTTGTGACCGACGACCCCCTTGGGGACCATCGAGTAGAGCGGCTCGGCGGTGCCCTGGTAGACCTTCGAGACGAGCGCCCCGCGGTCGACGACCTGTGCGATCGCCTGGCGCACCTGGACCTTGGAGACCTGCTGGTCCTTGGGGTTGAAGATCAGGTAGCGGATCTCCGCGCCGACGTTCTCGACGACCTGGACGCCCGCGTCGTGCGAGGCGGGGGACTGGAGGTCCTTGACCTCCTCGGCGGAGAGGCCGCGGTAGGTCGCGTCGATCTCCTTGCCCTTGAGGGCCGCGATCATCTTCTTGGAGTCCGCGAAGTAGCGGATGGTGGCGCCGCCGTTGCGGCGGTTGGCGAAGCCGTTGTAGCTCTCGTTGCGGTTCAGGACGGCCTCGCTGCCCTCCTTGTACGACTCGAGGGTGAACGGGCCGGAGCCGGTGACCTTGTCGCCCTCGCGCAGCTTGTCGGCCGGGTACTGCTTCGGCGAGACCAGCGAGGCGGCCGGGGAGCCGAGCACGAAGGGGAAGGTGGCGTCCGGGGTGTTCAGGTGGAAGACCACCGTCTGCGCGTCCGGCGTCTCGATCTTGTCGAGGCTGCCGAAGAGGGCCTTGGGGCCGGACGGGGCGTCGATGGTCTTGATCCGGTCCAGGGAGTGCTTGACGGCCTTCGCGTCCAGCGGCTCGCCGTCGGAGAACTTCAGGCCCTTGCGCACCGTGCAGCGGTACGACTCGTTCCCGGAGTCGGTGAACTCACAGCTCTGGGCGGCGTCCGGCTGGGGCTTGGTGGCACCCGTGGGGAACGCCAGCAGGGTCTGGTAGACGTTCCGGTAGAGCTCCCAGGAGCCGTCCCAGGCCGCCGCCGGATCGAGGGTCGTGGGTGCGCTCGTCGTTCCGACGACAATCCGCTGTTCACCGTTGCCGCCGTCGTCCGAGAACAGGCCGCATCCGGAGAGCAGGGATATGGACGCAAGGGCCGCAGTGATCTGCAGGCATCTGGTCCGGTTGAACACGTGCACGCTCCTCGATCAGCCAGGGGTGCGGCAGACCCTACCGCAGAGCATCACGAAACCAATGGGTAGGTTTCGTGAGGCACTTGACCGATTACGTGCCTATTCGGTACGCATTTGCCTCCCCTTGAGAGGCAAATGCGTCCGATTATCGGTCAGTGCACTCCGGCATTGAGGAACATTCCCCCGTCAACGACCAGAGTTTGCCCCGTGATCCATTCCGCTTGTGCAGATGTAAGAAAAGCGGCAGCCCCTCCGATGTCCTCCGGAAGACCGAGCCGGCCCAGCGGATAGGCCGCCGCCGCCTCCTGCTCACGGCCCTCGTAGAGCGCCTGCGCGAACCTGGTCTTCACCACGGCGGGCGCGATCGCGTTGACCCTGACCCCCGGCGCCATCTCGTGGGCGAGCTGGAGGGTCAGGTTGACCATGGCCGCCTTGCTCATCCCGTACGCCCCGATGAAGGGCGAGGCGGAGACACCGGCGATGGAGGCGATGTTGACGATCGCGCCGCCGTTCTCCTTCTGCCAGGCGTGCCAGGTCCGCTGGGCGAAGCCGAGCGCCGAGATGACATTGGTCTCGAAGACCTTGCGGGCCACCCCCAGGTCCAGGTCCGCGATCGGCCCGAAGACCGGATTGGTCCCCGCGTTGTTGATCAGGAAGTCGACGCGGCCGAAGGCCTCCATCGTGCGCTCCACGGCGAGGGCCTGGTGGGCCTCGTCGTGCGCCTTGCCCGCGACCGCGATCACCCGGTCCGCGCCGAGCCGCTCGACGGCCTCCTTGAGGGCCTCCTCGTTCCGGCCGGTGATGCAGAGCCGGTCACCGCGCGCCACCAGAGCCTCGGCGATGCCGTAGCCGATGCCCCGGCTCGCCCCGGTGATCAGTGCGACCTTGCCGCTGTCCGTTCCGTCGTACGTCATGACGTACACCCTGCCTTTCGTCAGCTGAGCGGGCCGCCGGCCACGTATATGACCTGGCCGGAGACGAAGCCGGCGGCCTCGCCCGTGAAGAAGGCGATGGCGTTGGCCACGTCGTCCGGGCGCCCGACGCGCTGCACCGGGATCTGGGTGGCGGCCGCGGCCTGGAAGTCCTCGAAGTCCATCCCGACCCGGGCGGCCGTGTGCGCGGTCATCTCGGTGACGATGAAACCGGGGGCGACGGCGTTCGCGGTGATGCCGAACTTGCCGAGCTCGATGGCCAGGGTCTTGGTGAAGCCCTGCAGGCCTGCCTTGGCCGCCGAGTAGTTGGCCTGGCCGCGGTTGCCGAGCGCGGAACTGCTGGAGAGGCTCACGATGCGGCCGAACTTGGCTGCCACCATGTGCTTCTGACAGGCCTTCGACATCAGGAACGCACCGCGCAGGTGCACGTTCATGACGGTGTCCCAGTCGGTGTCGCTCATCTTGAAGAGCAGGTTGTCCCGCAGCACACCCGCATTGTTGACCAGGATGGTCGGGGCGCCGAGCAGGCTCACCACGCGCTCGACGGCCGCCTCCACCTGCGCGCTGTCGGAGACGTCGCAGCCGATCGCGACGGCCGTGCCGCCCGCCGCCGTGATCGTCTCGACGGTGTCCTTGCAGGCCGCCTCGTCCAGGTCGAGTACGGCGACCGCCCGGCCTTCGGCGGCCAGGCGTACGGCGGTGGCCGCGCCGATGCCCCGGGCCGCCCCGGTCACGATCGCGACGCGCTGCTCGGTGGTGGACATGCTGGATCTCCTCGCCCTCGAAAGCGGCCCCTCGGAGGTGAGCAACCGCTTAGTAGCTTCCGCTGAGGAGACGCTAGGAGCCCTGGTACTCCGTGTCAACGGGCAGCGGATCCAGGCCCCCCGGGCCACAACCGGCCTGGCGCCACGACCAGCGCCAACCAGCCCGCCGGCGTTCGAGGCCCCGGGGTCCAGGGGCAGAGCCCCCGCAACGTCGCCGCATCCGGCCGCGCACCGGCGGGGCCCCGGCTCACCGGACCAACAGGTCCAGCAGCCGCTCCACCTCCGCCGCGGGATCGGCCGTCAGGCCGGTGTGCACCGGACCCGGCTGCACGACGGTGCTCCGCGGGGCGATCAGCCATCGGAAGCGGCGCCCCGCGTCGTCACCGGCCGCCTGCCCCGCGGACTCGCCGCCCGTGCACACGCCCTCGACCCCCCGCAGGGCGGCCCGCACGCCGGCCACGTCGGCCCCCGGATCCAGCGCGAGGAGCTTCGCCTCGTCCAGGAGCGTGCGCGCGGCGACGTACGAGCGCGCCCGGCAGTAGACGATCACGCCGGCGTTGAAACACTCGCCGCGCTCCATCCGGGGCACCACACGCACCAGCGCGTACTCGAACACGTCCCGCTTGATCACTCGCTGTCGCTCTTCATCTTCCGGGGACGGGGGTCGAGGCGGTCGGCGAGCCAGCCGGGCGGACCCGACCGGACCTTCGCCTCTGCCTCCATCGTGATCCTCTCGTGGATCGTGGCCGCGCGCGGCAGCAGGACCTCCACATAGGCGCGGCGCAGCGCGTCGGTGGAGTCGAAACCCGGCTCGTCGACCAGCCACTCGTCGGGGACGTCGGCGGCGACCTCCGTGAGCAGCTCCTCGGTGACCAGCGGCGCGAGCGCGGCCGCCGCCGCGGCGACGTCCGGCCCGACCGGGGCCAGTACGTGGTCGGAGGCGTTGTACGACTTGGCGGCGGCGCTCTCGGCGGTGGGCCAGTTGTGGTGCCAGATCATGGTGGCGCCGTGGTCGATGAGCCACAGGTCCCCGTGCCAGACCAGCATGTTGGGATTGCGCCAGGACCGGTCGACGTTGTTGATCAGGGCGTCGAACCAGACCACGCGCCCCGCCTCCGCCGGGTCCACCTGGTACGCGAGCGGGTCGAAGCCGATCGAGCCGGGGAGGTAGTCCATCCCGAGGTTCAGCCCGCCGCTGGCCTTCAGCAGCTCCTGGACCTCCTGGTCGGGCTCGCCGAGCCCGATGACCGGGTCGAGCTGCATCTGCACCAGCCGCGGGACGCGCAGTCCCAGCCGCTGGGCCAGCCGGCCGCAGATGACCTCGGCGACCAGGGTCTTGCGGCCCTGGCCGGCTCCGGTGAACTTCATGACGTAGGTGCCGAGATCGTCGGCCTCGACGATACCGGGGAGCGAGCCCCCCTCACGCAGCGGCGTGACATAGCGGGTCGCGGTGACTTCTGTCAACATCATCTCAGGCTACATGGCCCACAACCCTGCATATCCAAGGCGCCTCACAGACCGACCCGACGTTCTCCGCGCGCCCGGACCGGCCGGCACCGGGACTCGGGCGACTCCGGGTACGGAGCTCGCCCGGAGCGAGGACAGCGGGAGGGCGGATCACCCGGCGGCGCCACGTCGGGGCCCGTCGCCGCCGACGAGGGTCCCCGCCAATGCCGTCCTGCCCACTCATATGGAGTAACGTCCCCCGTGGACTGTAGACCCAGGAGTCCCGTGCGCCCTTCGCAGGACACAGAGGGCGCACCGCACATCGAGCACGTTGATATGACCGACCACCCTGCGCTTACCACGACAGCAGGCGCGGTCGACCGCTGGCCCGGCCGGCGCCGCTAAAAAGGATTGGTGCATGAGGACTGACGTGCCCGAGGGCATAGGGGAAGACGAGGCCGAGCAGAGGTTCGACGGGGAGGACGGCCTGAGAGCCGGTTCCCCCGGTGCTTCCCCCGAAACGGGCCGCGGCGGCGACGGGCGGGCGTTCGTCCGCGGGTTCTGGCTCACCATATCGGGGATCCTCGTGACGGTGTCCGGGGCCCTCGTCGCGGTCGGGTGTTTCCTCGGGCTCTACGTGCGTCCCACCTCGGACGACTGGTGCGCCGCCTGGAAATCCCGCGACATGGGGGTCTTCGGGATCACCTCCGACTTCTACATGACCCAGAACGGCCGGGTCGCCAACGCCTTCCTGAGCGGTGTGATCTACGGCGACGGGCTCATCGGCACCAAGATCCTGCCGACCGTCATCGCCGTCACCTTCACCATCGGCCTGGTCCTGCTCGGAGCCCAGTTCACGAGGTTCCTCGGCGCCAAGCCCCGGATCCTGCTGCTGACCGCCGGCGCCCTGATCCTCCAGGCCCTCATCTACTTCGCCGGAACGCGCAACTACCAGGCGCTGCTGTGGGCCCCCGCCACCATCTCCCACACCATCCCCAGCGTCATCGGCGTGTGGGCGCTCCTTCTGGGAATCCGGACCGTCCGCCGGCCCGCCGGACCCGCCCGGACCCTCGGCTACGTGGCCACCTTCCTCATCGCCGCCGCGCTCGGCACCCTCAGCGAGCCCTTCACGCTCGTCAGCGGCCTGATCGGAGCCGGCGCCGGGCTCCTGGCCCTGCCCCGCTTCGGGCTCGCACGGACCTGGCGCCCCTTCGCCTGGTGCCTGGTGTGGTGCGTGGGCCTCCTCAGCGGCCTGCTCTTCCTCTACACCTCCCCCGGCGCCCGCTGGCGCCGCGCGCAGAACCCCTCCAAGGAATCCCTGCTCTCCTCCGAAGGACTGCGCGCCACCACCCACGACTGGCTAAGCATGTGGGAGTCCGTGACCGGCCAGTGGGCCTACCTCGGAGCTGCCGCCGTCGGCATCCTCATCGGGCTCACCGTCGCCGTGCGCGCCACGGGCTCCGACCGGCCCCCGAGCCGCCCGTCCGTCCCCCGCCCGACGCTGGTCGCGCTGTGGGTGCTCCCGGCGTTCGTGGTGGTCCTCGGATCCTTCGCCGTGGCAGCGGGGCTGCGCAGCGGCTACGGTCCGACCGGCTGGACGTACGCCCGGACCTGGACGAACTTCCTCGTCCCGATGGAACTCGCCCTGTGCCTCTACGGCGCCTTCCTCGGCCGGTGGGTGGGCCGGACCCTGGCGAGCCGACCGGCCGCGACCCGCTACGCGCCGGTCGCCGTCGTCGCCGTGGGCGCCCTGGCGCTGGGCTCGATGACCGCGCTCGTCCCGGCCGTCCAGACGCTCGCCACCACCACGGTCTCCCGCTCCGTGGCCTGGGACGCCCAGAACGCCCGCATCGAGAAGGAGGCCCGACAGGGCGCCACCGATGTCGGCTACCGGCCCCTTCCCATCGGAAGCCTGGCCGAGCCGTTCTACACGACCAACTACAAGCGGGACTGGGTCTCCGCCTGCGTCTCCCAGTGGTACGACATCGACCGGGTCCACCGCCGCCGCTGAGCCCGGCCCGGAGGCGACCGGCTGTCGACGACACCCACGAGGAGGGAACGCCTTGTACACCAAGGACATCTATCTCACGGACCCGCCCGACTGCGACTGCGGCGTGGACTATTTCGATTCCATGGCCCACCGCCCCGACTGCCACGGCTACGCGGGGCCCAGCGAGGACCTCCCCCCGTCCGATTGAGGCAGGCGGCCACGGCCCCCGCGCCGACCCCCGCGCCGGCTCCAACCGGGCGGGGGCCGGCCGACTTCGGCGAGGCCGCCCGGAGACGCCATCGGAACACCGCCCGTCACCGACACTCCCCTCCTGCTGCCATAGCGTGACCGATGGGGAGATATGTTTAAGGGCAAAGCTGTCCAGAAGAAGGTTGAGGTTGCTGTGCCGGACATATCCGTGGTCGTGATCGTCTACAACGATGCCGACCGGCTGCCGGCTGCGGTCCAATCCGTACTGGACCAGACGCTGCAGAGCATCGAGGTCGTGATCGTCGATGACTGCAGTTCCGACCGGTCCTTCGAGGTGGCCCAGGAGCTGGCCGCGGCCCACCCCGGAATGGTGCGCGCCTTCCAGCTCCCGGAGAACAGCGGCGCGGGCGGCGAGCCTCGCAACGTCGGCATCCAGCACGCCGCGGGCCGCTACGTCATGTTCCTCGACAGCGACGACGTCCTGGAGCGGAACGCGTGCAGGAACCTCTTCGAGGCGGCGGAGGAGACCCGGTCCGACATCGTGTCCGGACTGTGCGTCCGGCTGCACAAGGACACCCGGAACCAGAAGCGCGACGAGTGGTACTCGTGGATCTACTCGGCCACGCGCACGCTGGAGTCCGTCACGGAGATGCCCGACCTGTTCGTCTGGGACACCCTTTCGACGAACAAGTGCTACCGCCGGGACTTCCTCCTCGAGAACGACCTCCGATTCCCCAAGGGAATGTTCTACGAGGACCTGATGTTCATCGCCGACGCGTATCTGGCGGCGAAGCGCATCACGCTCATCCCCAACCAGGTCTATTTCTGGCACGTGCACGAAAAGGCCGCCGAGAAGTCGGTGACCAACAGCCGGCACGAGATGAGCAACTACGTCCACCGGCTGGAGATCCACCGTCGCATCGACGCCCTGCTGGAAGAGCACGGACTGACCGACCTCAAGCTCGCCAAGGACGTCAAGTTCCTCAAGCACGACCTGGTGCTGCACCTGCGGGATCTGCCGTTCCGCGACGAGGCCTACCGCACGGAGTTCGCCGAACACTCCCGTGACTACCTCCAGGGCATCGCCCCGGAAGCCTACGAGCGGGTCCTGCCCATCCAGGCCATCTGCGCCTATCTGCTCAGCCAGGGCGACTGGGAGCGCCTGATCCCGGCCGTCGACACCCTCACGAACCGCGACAAGATCTCCTCGCCCCTGGCCGAGCACGAGGGCCGGATCTACTGGTGCGACGACTACCTCGACGACGCCTTCGCCCGCGGCATCCTGGACGTGACCGACCGCGGTTACCACCAGAAGTCCGTCCGCCAGATGTTCCTGC
Source organism: Streptomyces sp. NPDC006450 (assembly GCF_040612195.1). Taxonomy (NCBI): domain Bacteria; kingdom Bacillati; phylum Actinomycetota; class Actinomycetes; order Kitasatosporales; family Streptomycetaceae; genus Streptomyces; species Streptomyces sp. NPDC006450. The sequence continues at coordinate 24,053 of NZ_JBEXPT010000095.1, forward strand.
GCAACGAGGTCATCTCCCTGGCGGCCGAGGCCACCACGATCCGGCTGACCGGCCGCATCACCAATCCCCTGGGAGTCATCCCGTCCGGCGCCCGGCTCGAAGGCGAGCTGATCTTCAGCGCCCGGCGCCGCAGCCTGCAGTCCTTCGCCTTCCCCGTACGCGCCTTCCGGCACGACGGCGAGTCGATCCACTGGGAGACGGACGCGGACCTCACCAAGGACCTGCGCCCCCTGGGGATCATCGACACGGTCTGGGACGTGCGGCTGGCCATGGACGTGGACGGCGCCCGTACGACGACACGGCTCACCGTGGGCGACATCGACCTGTCCGGCAGCGTGCTGCCCGTCCGCCCCCGGCTGACCCGTGTGGTGGCCGACCACCTCGAGCCCCACGCGTCCGCGAAGGGGCACCTGGCCTTCCGCCTCATCACCGAGAGCCAGACGAACGAGCGCGTCCAGGAACTGATCGAACGCGGCGTGCGGGGCAAGCCGGGGACACTGGCCAAGTCGGGTTACCGCAAGGCGAAGTCCGTCCGCCAGACCCTCACCTCCCGCGAGACCAAGCTCCGTCTCTACCACGAGATATTCAGCCGCCTGCCCGTCAAGAAGCGCACGGTCGTCTTCGAGAGCCACCTCGGCCGGCAGTACAGCGACAGCCCTCGCGCCATCTACGAGGAGATGCGGCGCCAAGGCCTCGAGTTCGAAGCGATCTGGTCCTACAGCGGTAGCCCGAAGGGCTTCCCCAAGGACGCCACCCTGGTGCGCTCCTGGTCGCTGCCCTACCTCAAGGCACTCGCCCAGGCCGAGTTCTGGGTGGACAACCAGAGCTTCCCGCTCAAGATGGCGAAGCGCCCCGAGACCACCTACATCCAGACCTGGCACGGCTCGGCGCTCAAGCGCATGGGCTTCGACCTGCCCGCGCTGAAGGCCTACTCACGCGCCCGGCAGCAGGAGCAGCAGACCGCCCTGGACCGCTTCGACCGCTTCCTGATCCGGTCCGAGCACGACGTGCAGACCTTGGCCAAGGCCTTCCGTCTGCCGGAGAAGGCGCTGCTGCGGGTCGGCTACCCGCGCAACGACGCGCTGGTGCGGGCGCGTCAGAGCGAAGCCGCCGGTGGAGCACGCGAGCGGGGCCCGCTCGCAGCCGAGCTGGGCATCGCCGACGACAAGACGGTCCTGCTCTACGCTCCCACCTTCCGCAAGACGGGTGGCCGGCACAACCAGTTCACGCTCCCCTTCGACGTCGAACGCTTCGCCGAAGAGTTCGGTGACCGTTTCGTGCTGCTCGTGCGAGCGCACTACCTCAACCACGTGGTCCTGCCGCCCACCGTGCGCGGCCGGGTCATCGACGTCTCCGCGCACCACGACGTGACGCCGCTGCTGAACCTCGCGGACGGGCTCATCACCGACTACTCCTCCGTGATGTTCGACTACGCCCTGCTCGACCGGCCGATGCTCTTCTTCACGTACGACTACGACGAGTACGTCCACCAGGATCGCGGCACCTACTTCGATCTGCTGGAGCACGCGCCCGGTCCGGTGTTCACCACCGAGGACGAGCTCTTCGACGCGGTGAAGTCCCTGGACGCCCAGGCACTGGAGTACGCGTCGAAGCGCGAGAAGTTCGGCGAGCAGTTCGGCGAACACGACCGGGGCACTGCCGCCCAGAGCATTGTCGATCAGTTCTTCGCTCACTGGAGGCGTTGATGACCCAGCAGACCGCAGCCACGACCAGGGACATCTTCTTCGTCTCCAACAGTGTGAACGAGCTGGGAGGCATCACCAGCTGGTCCCACCAGATGGCCCGCCTCTTCAGTGAGCGGGGCCATCAGGTGCACCTCCTGGGCATCACGCCGCCGCCCGAGGGGCGCAGCCAGGAGCTCCGCGACGACGTGCCCTACCGGACCACCACGCTCTACGACGTGCACCCGCCGAGCCCCAAGACCCTCCGCGGGCTCAAGGGGAAGCTCAACCTCCCCGAACAGCGTCGGCAGGCCGCCCGTGAGGCCGGCATGCGTGAGCAGGCCGCGAAGCTGACGGCACTGTTCCGGGCCGCCCGCCCGGGCGGGATCGTCATCGTGACCCAGGTGTGGGCCATGGAATGGGTGGCGCTGGCCGACACCGCGGGACTCACCGTGATCGGCATGAGCCACGAGTCCTTCGAGACCTGCCGGGCCTCCTCCCGCTTCCAGCGCGTGCAGCGGTTCTACAAGGACGTGGACCGCATGCTCACCCTCACGCGCGAGGACGCGGACCTCTGGATTCGCCGGCAGTTCGACAACGTCGGCTTCATGCCCAACCCCCTGCCGTTCTTCCCGGACGAGCCGTCCAAGCGCGAGTCCAAGACGGTGGTGAGCATCGGCCGTCTGCACGAGGAGAAGGGTGTCGACCTGCTCCTGGACGCCTGGGCGCAGGTGGCTCCGCAGCACGAGGACTGGACCCTGCGCATCTACGGCGCGGGCGAGGAGCAGGAGGCGCTGCTCAAGCAGAGCGCGGCGCTGGGCATCGAAGCCTCCGTGCAGTGGATGGGGCGCACCAGCGACGTCCCGGGGGCTCTGCGCGACGGTTCCGTGTTCGTCCTGAGTTCCCGTGGCGAGGGCTTCCCCCTCGCTCCCATGGAGGCCATGGCCACCGCCGTGCCGTGCGTCGCCTTCGACGTCGCTCCCGGAGTCCGGGAGATCATCACCGACGGCGAGGACGGGCTGCTCGCGCCCCCCGGCAACACCGCCGAACTGGCGCGTCAGCTCGGGAGGCTGCTCGCGGACAAGGAACTGCGGGACAGCATGGGCGAGGCTGCCCGCAAGAACATCCAGCGCTACTCGGCCGACCGGATCGTGAGCCGCTGGGAAGCGCTGTTCAGCCTCCTGGAGGAGTGAGCTCCCCCGGGCCACGGTCGCGGGCGCCCGGCCGGGGCGCGGGGGGCGGGGGGCCGGCGGGCCGCGCCCGCGGGGGGGCGCGC
>NZ_JBEXPT010000096.1:0-26312 GCF_040612195.1 Streptomyces sp. NPDC006450
CCCGCCCCGGCCCCCGCGCCGTACGGGCAGCAGCCGCAGCCCTCGTACGGCCAGGTCCCCGGCCAGCAGCAGCCCCCGTACGGCCAGCAGCCCGGCTTCGGCCAGCAGCCCCAGGGCTACGGCCAGCCCGCGCAGGCGGTGCCCGCCGCCGGCGCCGGACTCGCCGCCGCCCTCCAGCCGTACAAGGAAGCCCCCACCGGCGCCCGCTGGACCCCGCAGAACCAGCAGCTCATGCGCGTCGACCTGGCCATGGGCGGCCAGGCCGTCCTCGCACGCCAGGGCAGCATGGTCCTCTACCAGGGCAAGGTCGACTTCAGCTACAAGGGCGCGGGCTTCGCCGGTCGCGTCGTCGGCAACGCCACCGGCCAGGAGATGCAGCTCATGCGCTGCGCCGGCCGCGGCCAGGTCTTCCTCGCGGAGGACGGCGCCCATCTGCACGCCATCGAGCTCCAGGGCGACGCCATCTGCGTCTCCGCCGAGAACGTCCTCGCCTTCGACGAGTCGCTCCAGCACGAGGTCCGCCGCATCGAGGGCCACGGCATCCCGGGCGGCGCCCTGTTCACCATGCAGTTCCAGGGCACCGGCACGGTGATCGTCAAGACGCACGGCGTCCCCGTCGTCCTGCCCGTCACCCCGACCACCTTCGCGGACAGCAACGCCATCGTCGCGTGGTCGGCCGCCTCCCAGGTGATCATCTCCAGCCAGGTCCGGCTGCGCCGCAACGCCTACCCCGGCCACAGCGGGGAGACCGTGAACCTCCAGTTCCGCGGCGCCCCCGGCAACTTCATCGTCGTCCAGCCGTACGAGGTCTGAGGGAGCCCCACATGAATGCCATGAACGCTATGAACCAGCAGCTCGCGGGCTACGCCCCGACCCCCGTCACGGCCCGCATGGAGAACCACGGCCGCGCGATGCTCAAGGTCGCCATGCAGAGCGGCCAGGACCTCTTCGCGCGCACCGGATCGATGGTCGCCTACGAGGGCTTCGTGCAGTACGAGCCCAACCCGCCGGCCGTCCGCCAGATGGCCTCGCAGTGGCTCACCGGCGAGGGCGCCCCGCTCATGAAGTGCACGGGCGACGGCCTGCTCTACCTCGCCGACTACGGCGCGGACGTCGTCGTGATCAACCTCAACAACGACTCGCTCTCCGTCAACGGCACCAACCTGCTCGCCTTCGACGCCCACCTCCAGTGGGGCGTGGAGCGGGTCAAGGGCATGGCCAAGTTCGCCGGCCAGGGCCTGTTCAACGTGTCGGTCGCCGGCACCGGCTGGGTCGCGATCACCTCGCGCGGCACGCCGATCGTGGTCGACTGCGGCCGCGGCGAGGACGAGACGTACGTCGACCCCGACGCGCTCGTCGCCTGGTCCCCGAACCTCAAGGTCAAGGGCAAGCGGAGCTTCAAGGCCTCGTCGATGCTCGGCCGGGGCAGCGGGGAGGCCTACCAGATGGCCTTCTCCGGCCAGGGCATCGTCGTCGTACAGCCCAGCGAGGACAGCACCGACCGGCTCCGGGCCCGGGGCTGAGGGGGAGAAGACACACCATGCAGAGCTCACTTTTCGCCCACGCAGAGGCGCAGTCCCAGGAGCGGTACGCCGTCCAGAACCCGCAGCTGCTGCGGGTCTCGCTCAGCGGCTCCGACGACGTCCTCGCCCGCAAGGGAGCGATGGTCGCCTACCAGGGGATCATCGACTTCGACGGCGAGTACCAGAGCACCACCCAGCGCAATGCCCGCGCCCGCACCGGCGAGGGCCTCGACCTGATGCGCTGCTCCGGTCAGGGCACGGTCTACCTCGCCAACCTGGCGCAGTACGTCCACGTCGTCGACGTGGACCAGGAAGGCCTCACCGTCGACAGCAGCTACGTGCTGGCCCTGGACTCCACCCTGCACACCGAGGCCATCGCGGTGGACAGCCAGTACGGGATCTCCGGCTCCGGCAAGTACCAGCTCAACATCACCGGTCGCGGCAAGGTCGCGCTGATGACCTCCGGACAGCCGCTGATGCTGCAGGTCACGCCCGACAAGTACGTCAACGCCGACGCGGACGCCATCGTCGCCTGGTCCACCTCGCTGCGCGTGCAGATGCAGGCCCAGACGCACTCCACCGGCGTCTGGCGGCGGCGCGGCAACACCGGCGAGGGCTGGGAGCTGAGCTTCCTCGGCACCGGATTCGCCCTGGTCCAGCCCAGTGAGGCGCTCCCGCCGCAGAACGCCCAGATCGGCCAGGGCGCGGCCGCGCAGTTCGGCATGGGCCAGCAGGGCGCCCACGCGCAGAACCAGAACAACGCCTGGAACTGACCAGGGCGCGGACGGACGACGGACGGAAAGGGGCGGCCCCGCATCGGCGGGGCCGCCCCTTTCCCCGTGTCCCGCCGGCTCAGAGCCGGGCCAGGGTCGCCTCCAGCAGCCGCACCACCGAGGTGTCGGCCACCTCCGCCACCTGCGCGTACGGGAACCAGCGCAGGTCCAGCGACTCGTCGCTGATCGCTTCGAGTGCCCCGGCGGGCGCCAGCACCGCGTACTGCACGTCCAGGTGCCAGTTGCACGGAGCCGGGATCGGATGCCGGTCCAGGCGCACCGGGCCGCCCGGCAGCAGGGTCAGTCCGGAGGCGATGCCGGACTCCTCGCGGGCCTCGCGCAGGGCCGCCTCGGCCAGCGTGGCGTCACCCGGCTCGCAGTGCCCACCCGTCTGGAGCCACATGCCCAGCCTCTTGTGCAGGGTCAGCAGGACGCGCTCGTGCTCCGGGTCGATCACCAGGGCGCTGCCGGTGATGTGGCCCGCCTCGCAGGGCTTGTAGACCCCGTCCGGATGGGCCGCGAGGTGCTCCAGGTAGACGTCGCGGAGGTCGGGCTGGCCCTCGTAGCCCTTGAGTACGAGGACCGCGTCTTCGTGCAGGCTCACTTCTCGTCGTCGCCGTTCTTGTCGTTCTTGGTGTTCTCGTCGTTCCCGCTGTCGGCCCGCTCGCGCTTCTGGGCGGCCTCGCCCAGCATCTTGTCGATCTCGGAGAAGTCCAGCTGCTCGCGGTGCACGAACCCGTCCGGGTCGTCCAGGTCGGAGGCGGTCGGCAGCATGTCCGGGTGCTCCCACAGCCCGTCGCGCCCGTCCACGCCGCGCGCGTCGGTGAGCGAGGCCCACAGCCGCGAGGCGTCGCGCAGCCGGCGCGGCCGCAGCTCCAGCCCGATCAGCGTGGCGAAGGTCTGCTCCGCCGGACCGCCCGAGGCGCGCCGCCGGCGCATGGTCTCGCGCATGGCGTCCGCCGAGGTCAGCCGGGGCTTGGCGGCCTCGTGCACGACCGCGTCCACCCAGCCCTCGACCAACGCGAGCGCCGTCTCCAGACGGGCCAGAGCGGCCTTCTGCTCCGGGGTGTCCTGAGGCTGGAACATGCCGCCCTGAAGGGCTTCCTGAAGCTGCTCCGGGTTCGACGGGTCGAGCTGGCCGACCACGTCCTCCAGCTTCGAGGTGTCGACCTTGATGCCCCGCGCGTACCCCTCGACCGCGCCGAAGAGGTGCGAGCGAAGCCACGGCACGTGCGCGAAGAGCCGCGCGTGGGCGGCCTCGCGCAGCGCCAGGTACAGCCGGACCTCGTCGGAGGAGACGCCCAGGTCCTTGCCGAAGCTCTCGATGTTCAGCGGCAGCAGGGCGGCCTTGCCGGCCGGGCCCAGCGGGAGCCCGACGTCGGTCGAGCCCACGACCTCGCCCGCGAGGGTGCCCACGGCCTGGCCGATCTGCTGGCCGAACATGGCCCCGCCCATGGAGCGCATCATGCCGAGCAGCGGGCCCGCCATGGCCTGCATCTCCTCGGGCAGGACGCCGCCCATGGCCGCCCCGACGCGCTCGGCGACCGGGTCCACGAGCTCCTTCCACACCGGCAGGGTCGCCTCGACCCATTCGGCGCGGCTCCACGCCACGGCGGTGGCGGCGCCCGACGGCAGCGAGGTGACGTCGTCGAGCCAGTGGTCGGCGAGGCGCACGGCCTCCTCGACCGCCGACCTCTCGGCGACGCCCACACTGGCGTCCTTGACCCCGTCCGGGGTGCCCTGGGCCACGGTCTTGCGGGCGATGTCCTTGGCCATGTCCCAGTTGACCGGACCTCCCTCGTAGCTCAGCATCTGGCCGAGCTGCTGGAAGGCGGCGCCGAGGTCGTTCGGGTTCATCGCGCCGAACATCGCGGCGAAGGGATTGTCGGCGTCCCCCGGACCACCGGAGCCGCCGGGCAGGCCCGTGCCGAACCCGAACGGATTCGGGCCGCTCTGACCGCCCTGGTTGCCCTTCTTCTTGCCCTCGTCGCCGTTGTCCGGCTCCTCGGGCGGAAGGCCGAATCCGAATGGGGTGTCGCTCACGGGTTTCCTCGGCTCGTAGGGCCGCCGGCGGGAGCCGGCGGGCTATGGGTTCGACAACACGACCCAGCGTAGACACCAGACCCGCTTCCGGGCTCGGTGCTCCGCTGGCTCCTGGGCTGCGGCAGGATGGACATCAACTGGTGGGTCCGCGTCACGGCGCGTCCCTACTGAAGACAACCGCTGGAGACGCCTGGTGAGTTCCCCAGATCCGCACGCTTTGGACGAGCAGGGCCCGGAAATCCGCCCTGAGCACGGCGAGGACGCCCTCGGCGTTCGCCGGACGCGAAACCCGGGCGGTTCCGCGCGCCGAGGCCCCGTGATCGCCGTGACCGGCGCCGCCTCGGGGGTCGGGGCGGCCCTGGTGACCAGGCTGGCCGCGTCCGAGGAGGTCAAGCAGGTCGTCGCGATCGACGAGCGGCGCGGGGACTGCACCGACGCGCAGTGGCACCTCCTGGACGTACGGGACCCCGCGATCGCGGAGAAACTGCGCGGCGCGGACGTCGTGGTGCACCTCGCCCTCGACCTCGACCTCGAGACGGACCCGGCGGCCCGTACGGCGTACAACGTGCGGGGGACCCAGACCGTGCTCACCGCCGCCGCGGCGGCCGGCGTGCACCGGGTCGTGCTCTGCACGTCCGCGATGGTCTACGGGGCCCTGCCGGACAACGACATCCCCCTCTCGGAGGACGCCGAGCTGCGCGCCACCGCCGAGGCGACCGGCGTGGGCGACCTGCTGGAGATCGAGCGGCTGGGCCGCCGGGCTCCGCGCGCGCACCCCGGCCTGAACGTGACCGTGGTCCGCCCGGCGGTCCTGGTCGGCGGCACGGACACCGCGCTGACCCGCTACTTCGAGTCCCCGCGCCTGCTCGTGGTGGCGGGCTCCCGCCCGACCTGGCAGTTCTGCCACGTCGAGGACCTGGTCAGCGCGCTGGAGTACGCGGCCCTGGAAAAGGTCGAGGGAGAGCTGGCGGTCGGCTGCGAGGGCTGGCTGGAGCAGGAGGAGGTCGAGGAGCTGAGCGGGATCCGCCGCATGGAACTCCCGTCGGCCGTGGCCCTGGGCGCGGCGGCCAGGCTGCACCGGATCGGCCTCACCCCGTCCCCGGCCGGGGACCTCGCCTACACGATGCACCCGTGGGTGGTCAGCGTCAGCGGGCTGCACGCGGCGGGCTGGCGGCCGCGCTGGACCAACGAGGAGGTGCTGGCGGAGCTCCTCCAGGAGGTCGCGGGGCGGCACACCGTCGCCGGGCGCCGGCTGGGACGCAAGGACGCGACGGCCGCGGGTGCCGCGGGTGCGACGGTCGCGCTGCTGGGCGCCGCCGCCGCGATCCGCGCTGCGCGGCGCCGCCGGGGCATCTGACCGGGCCGCGGGCCGGATTTCCCGGGCGGCCCCGCCGCGGCCAGCGGTTTTCTGTAGGAGGCTCCCAAGGGTGCCGGTAGGGACCTGGTGAAACGGCTATTCCGCCGGGTCGGCGGCTAGGGCACGATGGGAGGTATGGCACCGCACTTCGATCACCCCGGCGAGCACGCCGCTCCGAACCCGATCCGGCTGCTCGAAATCCGTGAGACCCCGCTCTCGATCGACGAGGTCTTCCAGGCCGTCGGCGACGACGCGGCGGGCGGTACGACGCTCTTCGTCGGCACGGTGCGCGACCACGACAGCGGGGCGGACGTCGACCAGCTCGGCTACTCCTGCCACCCCTCGGCGGAGGCGGAGATGCGCCGCGTCGCCGAGCGCGTCGTGGAGAAGTACCCGGTCCGCGCCCTCGCCGCCGTCCACCGCATCGGCGATCTGGCCGTCGGGGACCTCGCGGTGATCGTCGCCGTCTCCTGCCCGCACCGCGGCGAGGCCTTCGAAGCCAGCCGGATGCTGATCGACGACCTCAAGCACGAGGTCCCGATCTGGAAGCACCAGACCTTCGCGGACGGCACGGAGGAGTGGGTCGGCGCCTGCTGAGACAGGGGTCGGCGGGTAGGCCGCCCGCCCGCGGGGCCGGCCGACGGACGAGCCGGCCCGGCCGGCCGACGCCGGGGCCCGCTGATTGCCCCGTTCGGACGCGCAACACGCCCTCGATTTGCGTAACCCCCTCCCGGGCAGCAGCGTTGAAGCCACCAACAACACGTACTTCGGGGTAGGGAGACACGCCCATGGCGTCTTTGGCGTGGTTGCTGATTCCGCTGTTCGCCGCGATCGGAGCGGCGATATGGGGCAGCTGGGCGGCACGCGACCGCACAGCCGGTGACATATCCGAGCTCGCCGGCTACGCCCGGTTCCGCGAGGTCATGGGCCAGAACGAACACGGTGCGGCGAAGGCGGACGCGCACCGCGAGAAGGACACGGCCGACTCCGTCTGACGCGGTGCCGGGCCCCGTACGGACCGGCCCCGGGGGCCGCTGTTCAGGGCCGTCACGTACTGTCGATCCATGCCACGCCGCACTGCGACGATGCTCGCCTCCACCCTCATGCTGTTCGCGCTGCTCTGCGCGGGAGTGTTCATGAAGGCCCCGTACTCCGAGATGAGCCCGGGCCCGACCGTGAACACGCTCGGGGACTCGCACGGCGAGCCCGTCCTGAACATCTCGGGGCGCAAGACGTACCCGACCACCGGGCACCTGAACATGACGACGGTCCGCGTCACCGGCGCGGACTACGACATGAACCTGCTGGAGGCCGTGTACGGCTGGGCCGCGGGCGACAACATCGTCGTGCCGCACGAGAACCTGTACCCGGACGGCAAGACGGAGCAGGAGTCCACGCAGGAGAACGCCGAGGAGTTCAGCCAGTCGCAGGAGAGCGCCAAGGTGGCCGCCCTCAAGCAGCTCGGCATCCCGGTCGCCGCCCGCGTGATCGTCGCCTCCGTGGTCAAGGGGAGCCCCTCCGAGGGCAAGCTGCACGCCGGGGACGTCATCAAGGCCGTGGACGGGACTCCCGTCAAGGCGCCCGAGGACGTGGCCAAGCTGGTCACCAAGCACAAGCCCGGCGAGCCGGTCGAGTTCACCATCGTGCCCGCCCCCGAGGCCGCCGAGGCCGAGAAGGCGCACCGCGAGCCCACCGGCACGAAGAAGGTCACGATCATCGCGGGCAAGGCGGAGGGCGACGGTCACGCGGTCGTCGGCATCCGGGCCGGCACCGACCACACCTTCCCGTTCACCATCGACATCAAGCTCGCGGACGTCGGCGGCCCCAGCGCCGGTCTGATGTTCGCGCTCGGCATCGTCGACAAGCTCACCCCGGAGAACCTGACCGGCGGCACGTTCGTCGCCGGCACCGGCACCATCGACGACGCGGGCAAGGTCGGCCCGATCGGCGGCATCCAGATGAAGACCATCGGTGCCCGCCAGGCCGGCGCCCAGTACTTCCTGACGCCCGCCGAGAACTGCGCCTCCGCCGCGAGCGACGTGCCCGACGGGCTGACGCTGGTCAAGGTCTCCACCATCGACGACGCCGTGAAGGCGCTGGAGAAGATCAGCAAGGGGGACACGGCCGGGCTGACGCAGTGCGCCAAGCCCTGACCGTGTCCGTACCGGCCCCGCCCGCCCCCGCCGACTAGTCGAGGAAGGTCGCGGCCAGCGCCTCGGCGAGCCCCGGCACCAGCGTCGCGCCGGTCAGCACCTCGTTCGCCGAGTCCTTGTCCCGCAGCCGTACGGCCGACTCCCGTGATCCGTCGCGCAGGACGCCCACGGTCAGCCGTACCTCCTGCCGGTCCGGGTGGGCGGCGACCCACTTGGCCAGCTGCTTGTCGCTGAGCCCCTCCGGTACGGAGGACTCCGCCGACGGCGGCAGCATCAGCCGCTCGACCGTCAGCGCGCAGCCGAGGATCGACGGGGGCCAGGCGATCGTTCCCAGGAACTTGTCCAGCGGGGTCCCGGCCGGCACTTCGTCCTGCTCGATCGGGGTGAGCTGGTTCTTGCCCGTGTCGTCCTGGTCGAGGCCGAGCTGGCGGGCGACGCCCGGCGCCTCCTTGCGCAGCTTGGCCGTGTCGACCAGGGCGAAGAGCCGGGCGGGCTTGTCCCAGCCGAGGGTGGAGGCGTACTCGTCGATTTCGAGGACGGCACGGGTCAGCGGGCTGGCCGCCATGGGGGTGCCGGGGGACGGCGAAAGGTTGGACATGGCAACATCCTGCCTCCTTTCCACCGGATACCGGGAACTGACTAAAGCCTCAGTAAGTTGCATGAGTGGGCTCTACGATCGGGGGCCCATGCTTTGAAAAATCTCAGCATCACTTACACACAGCGACTTTCGAGGTGCGCACCTTGGCTTTCCAGATGCCGGACCGCGGCGGAGGCCCCTCCGGGCCACGGATGAGAGTCGGCCGCCCGTCCCGGCGCGCCCGGACTCTTCTGATGACCTTGGGCGTGCTGGCCGTCCTGGCCATGGCGTTCATCATGTTCGCCGGCTTCTGGACGGACTGGCTCTGGTTCCGCTCCGTCGACTACTCCACCGTCTTCACCACCACGCTGTGGACCAAGGTCGGCCTCTTCGCCTTCTTCGGCCTCCTCATGTCCGGCGCCGTCGGGCTGAACATCTGGCTGGCCCACCGGCTGCGGCCGCCGCTCAGCGCGATGTCGATGGAGCAGCAGAGCCTCGACCGCTACCGGATGACCGTCGCGCCGTACCGCAAGTGGCTGCTGCTCGGGATCTCCGCGCTGGTCGGCCTGATCGCGGGCGCCTCGGCGGCGGGCCAGTGGAAGACCTGGCTGATGTACGTGAACGGGGTGCCCTTCGGCACGAAGGACCCCCAGTTCAACCTGGACGTGTCGTTCTACACCTTCGACCTGCCCTGGTACCGCTTCCTGCTCGGCTTCGGCTTCGCCGCCGTCGTGCTCTCGGTGATCGCCGCCGCCGTCGTGCACTACCTCTACGGGGGACTGCGCGTCACCAGCCCGGGTGCGCGGGCCACCGCCGCGGCGACCGGCCACCTGTCGGTGCTGCTGGGTCTCTTCGTCACGCTCAAGGCGGTCGCGTACTGGCTCGACCGGTACGGCCTCGCGGTGAAGTCCAGCGACTTCAAGGCCGCGGACAACTGGACCGGCCTGCGGTACGTCGACGCCAACGCGTACCTGCCGGCCAAGACGATCCTCGTCGCCATCGCCGCGATCTGCGCGGTGCTGTTCTTCGCCACGCTGTGGCGCCGCACCTGGCAGCTCCCGGTCATCGGCTTCGGCCTGATGGTGCTCTCGGCGATCCTGATCGGCGGGCTGTACCCGGCGATCGTGCAGAAGTTCCAGGTCCAGCCGAACGAGCAGGCCAAGGAATCCCCGTACGTCCAGAAGAACATCAAGGCCACGCGCGACGCCTACGGGGTCTCCGACGCCTCGGTCACGGACTACCCGGGCCTGCCGGACCCCAAGGCGGACAAGAAGAAGCTCCGCCAGGACGCCAACACCACGGCGAGCATCCGCCTGCTCGACCCGAACATCGTGTCCCCGGCCTTCCAGCAGCTCCAGCAGAACAAGGGCTACTACGGGTTCCCGGCCACGCTGGCGGTCGACCGGTACAAGGGCCAGGACACGGTCATCGGGCTCCGTGAGATCAACCTCGCGGGCATCCCGAAGAACAACTGGATCAACGACCACTTCCGCTACACCCACGGATACGGCGTGGTCGCGGCCAAGGGCACCGAGGTGGCCCCGGGCGGGCAGCCCCTGTTCACCGAGTCGGGCCTGCCGGCGCAGGGCGACCTCGGGACGTACGAGCAGCGGATCTACTACGGCGAGCAGACGAAGCAGTACTCGATCGTCGGTGGACCGCAGAAGGAGCTCGACTACGCGAACGACTCGGGCGAGAAGGAGACCACCTACCAGGGCGACAGCGGGGTGAGCCTGGGCAACCCGGTCAACCGCGCCGCGTACGCCCTGGCCTTCTCCGAGCCGCAGATCCTCTACTCCGGCGCCATCGACGACAAGTCGAAGATCCTCTACAACCGCACGCCCAAGGCCCGGGTCGAGGCGGTCGCCCCGTGGCTGACGATCGACGGAGCCGTGTACCCGGCGGTGATCGACGGACGGGTCCAGTGGATCGTGGACGCCTACACGACCACCAACGGCTACCCGTACGCGTCCCGCACGCAGCTCGGGGACACGACGGCGGACTCGCTGACCAACTCCCAGCGCGCCGTGGTCGCGCAGGAGAACCAGGTCAACTACATCCGGAACTCGGTGAAGGCCACCGTCGACGCCTACGACGGCACGGTGAAGCTGTACCAGTGGGACACCAAGGACCCGGTCCTCAAGACGTGGATGAAGGCCTTCCCCGGCACGGTGAAGGACAAGAAGGAGATCTCGCCGACCCTGATGGAGCACCTGCGCTACCCGCAGGACCTCTTCAAGGTCCAGCGTGAGCTGCTGACCCGCTACCACGTCACGGACCCGCAGACCTTCCTCAGCGGCAGCGAGGTCTGGGCGGTGCCGGACGACCCGACCACCAAGGCGGGGACGGCCGTTCCGCCGTACTACCTCTCCATGAAGATGCCGGGTCAGAAGGATCCCGACCAGGCCTTCTCGCTCACCACGACGCTCACGCCGAACGGCAGGGACAACCTGAGCGCCTTCATGGCGGTCAACGCCGATCCCACCACGGCGGACTACGGCAAGATCCAGTTGCTGAAGCTGCCCACCCAGAACCCGGTGGACGGCCCGAAGCTCGTCCAGGCGAGATTCAACTCCAAGCCGGAGATCGCCCAGGAGATCAACATCCTGAGCCGGGGCGATTCCCAGGTGGAGTACGGCAACCTGCTCACGGTCCCGCTCGACAAGGGAATGCTCTACGTCGAGCCGGTGTACGTGCGCGGTGGCGGCCTCAAGTACCCGCTGCTGAAGAAGGTCCTGGTGACCTACGGGGACCAGACGGCCTTCGAGGACACGCTGGAGAAGGCGCTGAACGTGGTGTTCGGGGCCGAGTCGGCGACCCCGCCTCCGGGCGACGGGACCACGACCCCGCCGACTGACGGGACCACCACCCCGCCGCCGACCAGCCAGGACCCGACGGTCAAGGCGGCCCTCGCCGATGCGCAGAAGGCGGTCGATGCCGCCGACGCGGCGCTCAAGGCCGGCGACTGGGCGGCGTACGGAAAGGCCCAGAGCGATCTGCAGGCCGCGCTGAAGCGGGCGATCGACGCCGAGGCCAAGACGACGGCCCCCGCGCCCTCCGGATAGCGGTAATGGTTCCATCCCGCGTCGTGCTACTGTTGGTTTACCGACGCGGGGTGGAGCAGCTCGGTAGCTCGCTGGGCTCATAACCCAGAGGTCGCAGGTTCAAATCCTGTCCCCGCTACTGAAGACGAAGGCCCGGATCCGATGGATCCGGGCCTTCGTCATGCCCAATCGGGTTTTTTCGCCGACTCGGTGTCACTGGGGCGGGTGAGTTGGGGTAGGAGCGTGTTTGACTTGTCTCTCTGTGGGCATGTCGACAAAACGCTGTAGTGACCTCACTGACTGCGACATACCAGGTGTACGCGGGTAGCAGGTGATGCGACGATGGGATTTATGGGGGACAGGTCAACTCTGCTGGAGACAGGGCGGTTTGTGAGGGCGGACTCCGAATCGGATGCGGAGGCCGATGGGGCGGCTCAGGCCGTTGACGTGCGGACCGCGATGACCACGCGGGCCGTACGGACCACGGCCACGGCGCCGACCACGCCGGACGTGTCGGACGTGTCGGTCGACGCGATGTTCGACGACGCGGTCTTCGCGCTGACCGACGCCGCCAGCGACGCCGCGCTGGAGGCCCGGCACCGGGTCGCCGCCGACAAGGGTGACCCGGGCGCGATGAGCGTACTCGGGGCACTCCTGCTGCGCCGCGGCGACCTCGCGGGAGCCGAGCCGTACCTGCGCGGGGCGACCGGGGCGGGCGACCGCGCGGCCGCCAACAACCTGGGCGTCCTGCTGCACCAGCGCGGCTACCCCGAAGAGGCCGCCGGCTGGTGGCGCGTGGCCGCCGTGGCCGGTTCCGCACCGGCCGCGCACGCCCTGGGCCGCTACTACCGCGAGCGGGGCGACGAGCCCGCCGCCGAGTACTGGATGCGCCAGGCGGCGGAATCCGGCCATGCCCTGGGGGCCTACGGCCTCGCCGACCTGCTGGAGCACCGCGGGGACAAGGGCGTCGAGCGGTGGTTCCGGGCCGCCGCGGAGCAGGGGCACCGCGAGGCCGCGTACCGGCTGGCCCGGCACCTGCGGAAGGGCGACCCGGCCGAGGCCGAGCAGTGGTACCGGCAGGCCGCCGCGCGCGGGCACCGCCGCGCCGGGCTGCACCTGGGCGCGCTGCTCGAAGCGCGCGGGGAGCTGAAGGAGGCCGGCCGCTGGTACCTGACCTCCGCCAAGCAGGGCGAGGCGCGGGCCGCGTGCGCGCTCGGCTTCCTGCTGCGCGACGCCGGCGACGAGGAGAACGCGGCCACCTGGTGGCTGCGGGCCGCGCAGGACGGCGACGGCAACGCGGCGAACGCGCTGGGCGCACTGCACGCCGCGCGCGGCGAGACCCAGACGGCGGAGAAGTGGTACCGGGCCGCGATGGACGCGGGCGACCAGAACGGGGCGTACAACCTCGCGCTGCTCTGCGCCGCGCAGGAGCGGACCGGGCCGGCCGAGCAGTGGTACCGGCGCGCCGCGTACGCGGGTCACCGCGAGGCGGCCAACGCGCTGGCCATCCTGCTGCTGCAGGGCGGTGACGCGGAGGGCGCGGAGCCGTGGTTCTCGAAGGCGGCGGAGGCGGGGAGCGTGGACGCCGCCTTCAACCTCGGGATCCTGTTCGCCAGCCGCGACGAGGACCGGACGGCCCTGAAGTGGTACGAGCGGGCGGCCTCGGCGGGCCACACCGACGCGGCGCTCCAGGTCGGCATCGCCCTGGTCCGCGACGGCGAGGAGCGGGCGGCGGAACGCCACCTGCGGTGCGCGGCCGGCGGCGGCAGCGCGGAGGCCGCCTTCCGGCTGGCCGCGCTGCTGGAGTCGCTGTCCCCGCCGCCGGAGCCGGTGGCCCTGGGCGAACCGGTGGGCGGAGCCGTGCGCACCGAGAGCGAGGAGTGGTACGAGCGTGCCGCGGAGCTCGGGCACCGGCGTGCGCAGGTCCGGGTCGGCATGCTGGCCGCCGCGCGGGGCGAGCTGGCGGCCGCCGCGCGGTGGTACCGGGAGGCGGCGGAGGCCGGCTCCCGCAACGGCGCGTTCAACCTGGGGCTGCTGCTGGCGCGCGAGGGCAACGAGCCCGAGGCGGCGCTGTGGTGGACCCGGGCGGCAGTGGCCGGACACGGGCGGGCCGCACTGCGGCTGGGACTGCTCGCCGCCCGGCAGGGGGACCTGACGGAAGGCCAGAAGTGGTGCGTGCGCGCCATGGAACTGGGCCCGGCGGAGGTCTCGGAACGTGCGGCCCGGCTGCGCGAGGCCCTGGCCGAGGAACTGTCCGCGTAGCGTCCGTTAACCGATTTGCATCTGCTCGCCGCGCTCACGTACAGTCGGGTTTACCGACGCGGGGTGGAGCAGCTCGGTAGCTCGCTGGGCTCATAACCCAGAGGTCGCAGGTTCAAATCCTGTCCCCGCTACTGAAGGCTCGAAGGCCCGGATCCTCTGGATCCGGGCCTTCGGTCGTTTCCTTGGATGCCGCGGCCGGGTGCCGCAGCCGAATGTCGCAGCCGGGTGCCAGGGCGGTCCGCCGCACGCGAGAGGCCGGGGGCTCGATGAGCTCCCGGCCTCCTCCGTCCGCTACGCCCCGGCGCAGTTCGGGCAGACCCCGCGGTACGTCACCTCGACCGCCGACACGACGAAGCCGAAGCGCTCGGTGTCCGGCAGGTCGGCCAGCGGATTGCCCGCCGGGTGGACGTCGCGGATCGCCCCGCACTGCGCGCACACCAGGTGCTGGTGGGGGCGGTGGGCGTTCGGGTCGTACCGCTTGGCGCGCCGGTCCGTGGACACCTCCAGGACCTCGCCCAGGGTGACGAGCTCGCCCAGGGTGTTGTAGACGGTCGCGCGGGAGATCTCCGGCAGCCTGTCCACGGCGCGCGCGTGTACCTCGTCGGCCGTCAGGTGAACGTGGTCACCGTCGAGCACCTCGGCCACGACGCGCCGCTGTGCGGTCATGCGCCATCCGCGTCCGCGAAGTCGTTCCAGCAGGTCACTCATGCACGCCAGCCTAACAGCGAGGGGATTCGGTGTAACTCCCGAATCTGTTTCGACTTGGATGCTGGCTTGACTTAGACAAAGTCCATCGTAGGATCGGTGACGTTAGGGCGCAGGACAGGTTTGCAGCAAATTTACGCAGGAGGCGCACGTGACGCAGGGACCGCTCACCACGGAGGCCGGAGCTCCGGTCGCTGACAACCAGAACAGCGAGACCGCCGGCATCGGCGGCCCCGTTCTGGTTCAGGACCAGCTTCTGCTGGAGAAGCTCGCGCACTTCAACCGGGAGCGCATCCCGGAGCGCGTGGTGCACGCCCGTGGCGCCGGTGCGTACGGCACCTTCACGCTGACCCGTGACGTCTCGCAGTGGACCCGTGCGAAGTTCCTGTCCGAGGTCGGCAAGGAGACCGAGACCTTCCTGCGGTTCTCCACCGTCGCGGGCAACCTCGGCAGCGCCGACGCGGTCCGCGACCCCCGCGGCTGGGCCCTGAAGTTCTACACCGAAGAGGGCAACTACGACCTCGTCGGCAACAACACCCCGGTGTTCTTCATCAAGGACGCCATCAAGTTCCCCGACTTCATCCACACCCAGAAGCGCGACCCGTACACGGGCTCGCAGGAGGCGGACAACGTCTGGGACTTCTGGGGTCTGTCGCCCGAGTCCACCCACCAGGTGACCTGGCTGTTCGGTGACCGCGGCATCCCGGCGAGCTACCGCCACATGAACGGCTACGGCTCGCACACGTTCCAGTGGAACAACGAGGCCGGCGAGGTCTTCTGGGTCAAGTACCACTTCAAGACCGACCAGGGCATCAAGAACCTCACCCAGGCCGAGGCCAACCAGCTCGCCGGCGAGGACCCCGACTCGCACCAGCGCGACCTGCGCGAGTCCATCGAGCGCGGCGAGTTCCCGTCCTGGACCGTGCAGGTCCAGATCATGCCGGCGGCCGAGGCGGCCGAGTACCGCTTCAACCCGTTCGACCTCACCAAGGTGTGGCCGCACGAGGACTACCCGCCGATCGAGATCGGCAAGCTGGAGCTCAACCGCAACCCGGAGAACGTCTTCGCCGAGGTCGAGCAGAGCATCTTCAGCCCGGCCCACTTCGTCCCCGGCATCGGTCCGTCCCCGGACAAGATGCTCCAGGGCCGTCTCTTCGGCTACGGCGACGCCCACCGCTACCGCGTCGGCATCAACGCCGACCACCTGCCGGTGAACCGTCCGCACGCCACCGAGGCGCGCACCAACTCCCGCGACGGCTACCTGTACGACGGCCGCCACGCGGGTGCGAAGAACTACGAGCCGAACAGCTTCGGCGGCCCGCACCAGACGGACCGTCCGCTGTGGGTCTCCTCCGCCGTCACCGGTGGCACGGGCAACCACGCCGCGCCCTCGCACTCCGAGGACAACGACTTCGTCCAGGCGGGCAACCTCTACCGCCTGTACTCGGAGGACGAGAAGACCCGTCTGATCGAGAACCTCTCCGGCTTCATCGCCAAGGTCTCCCGCGACGACATCGTCGAGCGTGCGATCAACAACTTCCGCCAGGCGGACGGTGACTTCGGCAAGCGTCTGGAGGTCGCGGTCCAGGCCCTCCGCGCCTGATCGACGCCTTGCCGTGGCAGGCCGACGGGCCGGTGCTCCCGAGAGGGGACGCCGGCCCGTCGGCCGTTCCTACGCGGGCACGGAGGCGGGCACGGTGGTGCGCCGCGCCGGGACCCAGCAGCGGATGACATCGCGTACGGACACGATGCCCACCGGGCCGCCCTGCTCCAGGACGATCAGATGACGGAAGCCGCCGTGGGTCATCGCCTCGGCGGCTTCCTGAACGGTGGCGTCAGGGGTGCAGAAGACCACGTTGTTGGTGGTGTGCGCGCCCACGGACTCCCGGTCGGGATCGTGGCCCGCGCCGATCGAGTTGAGGATGTCGCGCTCGGTCAGGATGCCGATGCCGCTGTGTTCGGGATCGAGGACGACGGCGGCGCCGACGCGCCGGCCGGACATCAGGCAGGCCGCCTGCCGCAGGGTGTGGGTGGGTCCGAGGGTGAGGATCACGGTGCTCATGGCGTCGCGGACGAGCATGAAGAGAGCCACCTCCTGGTGAGTCCCTCCGCTTGGGTGGGGTGCGCACGAAGGGCCGCACTTAGAGAAGTCCTTCACAAGCGCACAAGCGGAGGAGTCTCAGATTCCCACGCCCACGCAAAGCCAGCAAGGAGGCGCGTGAGGGGCGCATTCGGCAGGTGCGGGCGCAGGCCACCGCCGCGGCGGCGCGCGCCCGTCCCGTACGCGTCAGCCGCGCGGGCGCAGCAGGTCCAGCATCTGTGCGTGCAGCAGCCCGTTGGAGGCCGCCGCGTTGCCGCCGTGCACGCCGTCCACCCCGTCCAGGCCGGTGAAGCGGCCCCCGGCCTCCTCCACCACGACGGCCAGGGCCGCCATGTCCCACAGGTTCAGCTCCGGCTCGGCGCACAGGTCGAGGGAGCCCTCGGCGACCATCATGTACGGCCAGAAATCGCCGTAGCCCCGCGTACGCCAGCACGCGCGCGTCAGGTCCAGGAAGCCCGGCAGCCGCCCCTGCTCCTCCCAGCCGCTCAGCGAGGAGTAGGCGAACGAGGCGTCGCCCAGGGCGGCGACCTTGGAGACGCCGAGCGCGGTGGTCCCGCCGAGCGCGCCGCCCGCGAAGGCCCCGTGGCCCCGCGCCGCCCACCAGCGGCGGCCCAGCGCCGGCGCGGACACCACGCCGACGACCGGGCGGAAGGCGCCGTCGGCCTGCTCCTCCATCAGGGAGATCAGCGTCGCCCAGACCGGAACGCCCCGCACGTAGTTCTTCGTACCGTCGATCGGGTCCACGACCCAGCGGCGCGGGCCGTCGCCCTTGAGGCCGTACTCCTCGCCCAGGATGGCGTCGGTGGGCCGCGCGGCGGCGATCCCGGCCCGGATGAGCTCCTCGGTGGCGGTGTCGGCCTCGCTCACCGGGGTCATGTCGGGCTTGGTCTCGACCTTCAGGTCGAGGGCGCGGAACCGCTCCATCGTGGCGGCGTCCGCCGCGTCGGCGAGTTCGAGGGCAAGGCGCAGGTCATCGTCATACTCGGGCATGCCAGAACCCTACCGAGGCGGCCGGGGCGGCGTGGAAGCCGTCCACGGTGCGGCACGGGCACTCTTGACAGGATCTGTCGGTCCGTCAACTCTGGCGGAGACGTCGACCGGAGGCGTCAAAGGGAGGCGACGGTGCCGACGGCCCGGGAGTCCTTGCTCGAAGCGGCGGGAGCGGCGCTCGCGGCGCGCCCGTGGCCGGCCGTGCGGATGATCGACGTGGCCGCCGCCGCCGGGGTCTCGCGGCAGACCCTCTACAACGAGTTCGCGGGCAAGACGGGCCTGGGGCACGCCCTGGTCCGGCGCGACGCGGCCTGGTACCTCGACGGGGTGGACCGGGCCCTTGCCTCCTCGGGCGCCTCGGCCGAACGGCTGGCGGCGGTCGTGGAGTGGACCGTGCGCGCGGGCCGGGAACGCCCCCTCGCGCGGGCCCTGCTGACCGGGTGCTGGAACGGCAACTTACCCGTCCCGGCCGGCCGCGGGGTCCGGCCGGGGCTGCCCGCCCTGGGGCCCGCGGAGCTGATCCGCGGGGTCCGCGAGCGGGCCGACGCCGCGTTCGGGGCGCAGGAGGCGGCGCAGCGGTGCGAGCTCGCCGTGCGGCTCGCGCTGTCCTACCTGATCGCCCCGGCCGAGCCGCCGGAAC
This sequence comes from Streptomyces sp. NPDC006450, assembly GCF_040612195.1. Lineage (NCBI taxonomy): Bacteria > Bacillati > Actinomycetota > Actinomycetes > Kitasatosporales > Streptomycetaceae > Streptomyces > Streptomyces sp. NPDC006450. The sequence continues at coordinate 18,169 of NZ_JBEXPT010000096.1, forward strand.
CGGCCCGGGCCGGGCTGCTGCGCGTGCTCGGTGCCACGGGCCCCGGTGGCAGCCGCAGTGGGGCGGGCCTCAGTGCGACGAGCCCGAGAGCTGGAGGCCGATGACGCCGAGGATCACCAGCGAGATCGAGACGAGCTTGAGGGTGGAGACCAGATCCCCGAGGAAGACCATCCCGTAGATCGCGGTACCGGCCGCCCCGATGCCGGTCCACACCGCGTAGGCCGGCCCCACGTCGAGCTTCTTCAGGGCCAGCGTCAGCAGACCGAAGCTGCCGAGCGCGAAGCATGCGAAGGCGATGGTCGGCCACAGCCGGGTGAAACCGTGCGACAGCTTGAGGCAGACCGCGAACCCCGTTTCCAGGATCCCGGCGACCACGACCAGCAGCCACGCCATGGCGTACGCCTCCCCGCGTCACGTGACGCGCTCACGGGCCGGGCCCGAGCGTCACTTGGTGCGATTATGCATTTACCAGACATCGGGTACGGCAAACCCCGCCGGTCGATCCCCCATCGATCAGTCGCCCCGCCCGGGCCGCCGCCTCAGTCGCCCTCGCGGCGCTCCCGCGTCTGCAGCAGCCGGCGCAGCGAGTACAGCCGCGCCGGATCCGCGTGGCCGTCCTCCACCCACTTGTCGAGCGCGCAGTCCGGCTCGTCGTGGCTGCACGCGCGCGGGCACTCCTCGGTCCCCGGCACCAGCTCCGGGAAGGCCAGGATGACCCGGGACGGGTCCACGTGGTGCAGGCCGAAGGACCGTACGCCCGGGGTGTCGATGACCCAGCCGTCCCCGCCGGGCAGCGGCAGCGCGAGGGCCGAGGTGGTGGTGTGCCGGCCCCGGCCGGTCACCGAGTTGACCACGCCGGTCGCGCGCTGGCGGCCCTCGGCGACCAGCGAGTTCACCAGCGTGGTCTTGCCGACGCCCGAGTGTCCGACGAAGGCGGTGATCCGCCCGTTCAGGTGCTCGCGCACCCGGTCGGCCGCATCGCCCGCCGCCAGTTCCTCGCGGTTGGTGACCACGTAGTTGAGGCCGAAGGTCGAGTAGATCTCCAGGATCTTGTCCGCGGCGGTCAGGTCGGACTTCGTGAGCACCAGCAGTGGTTCCAGCCCGGCGTCGTACGCGGCCACCAGACAGCGGTCGATCATGCGGGGGCGCGGCTCGGGATCCGCCAGCGCCGTCACGATGGCCAGCTGGTCGGCGTTGGCGACGACCACGCGCTCGTACGGATCGTCGTCGTCGGCCGTGCGCCGCAGGACGGACTTGCGCGCCTCGATCCGCACGATGCGGGCGAGGGTGTCCTTCTTGCCGGACAGGTCCCCGACGATCCAGACCCGGTCCCCGACCACCGCCGCCTTGCGGCCCAGCTCGCGGGCCTTCATCGCGTGCACCGGACGGTCCTCGACCAGGCAGGTGAGCCGGCCGCGGTCCACGGTCAGGACGAAGCCCTCGGCCGCGTCCTCGTGCTTGGGGCGGATGGTCGTACGCGGCCGGTTGCCCTTGGGGTTGGGCCGCTGGCGGATGTCGTCCTCGTCGGTGTGCTTCCCGTACCTGCGCATGGCGGGCCCTACGCTCCCACGCCTGCCGGAGCCGCTTCGGCCCGGGCGAGCATGTCCGCCCACATCTTCGGGAAGTCCGGCAGGGTCTTCGCGGTCGTCGCCACGTTCTCGATGAGCACGCCCTCCACCGCCAGGCCGATCACGGCGCCGGCCGTGGCCATCCGGTGGTCGTCGTACGTGTGGAAGGTGCCGCCGTGCAGTGCGCGCGGCCGGATCCGCAGACCGTCCTCGGTCTCCGTGACGTCGCCGCCCAGTCCGTTGATCTCCTTGGTGAGCGCCGCCAGCCGGTCCGTCTCGTGCATCCGCAGGTGTTGCACCCCGCGCAGCACGGACTCCGAGTCGGCCAGCGCCGCGACCGCCGCGATGCCCGGGGTGAGCTCCCCGACCTCGCCCAGGTCCACGTCGATGCCGTGGATCTTGCCGGTGCCGCTGAAGACCAGGCCGGCGTCCGTGAGCTCGCAGGAGCCGCCCATCTCCGTGAAGATCCGGCGCAGCGCGTCACCCGGCTGCGTGGTGCGGCGCGGCCAGTCCGGGATGGTGACCGTGCCACCGGTGATCAGGGCCGCCGCCAGGAAGGGCTGCGCGTTGGAGAGGTCCGGCTCCACGACCAGGTCGCGGCCGAGCAGGGCGCCGGGGGCGACCCGCCAGACGTTCTTCTCGCCGCCGGACTCGGGGGTGTCGACCTGGGCGCCCGCCGCGCGCAGCATCTCCACGGTCATCCGGATGTGCGGCATGGACGGCAGGTTGGTGCCCACGTGCCGGACCTCGACGCCCTGGTTGAAGCGCGGGGCGGAGAGCAGCAGAGCGGAGACGAACTGGGAGGAGTTGGTCGCGTCGATCTCGACGGTCCCGCCTTCCAGGGCCCCGCCGCCCTGGACGGTCAGCGGCAGCGCCCCGCGGCCGTCGTCGTCGATGCGGGCGCCGAGCGTGCGCAGCGCCGTGATGACCTGGCCGAGGGGGCGCTCGTAGGAGCGCGGGTCGCCGTCGAAGCGGATGTCGCCGGAGGCGAGGGTGGCCACGGGCGGCAGGAAGCGCATGACCGTGCCCGCGTTGCCGACGTCCACCGTGGCCGGGCCGTGCAGCGCGGTCGGGATGACCCGCCAGGCCTCGCCGGCCTCGCCCTCGCCGGCGGAGCTGGAGGAGACCGTCTCGTCGATGCCGACGCCCAGCGCGCGCAGCGCGTCGGACATCAGCTGGGAGTCGCGCGAACGCAGCGGGCGGCGCACCCAGCCCGGCTCGGAGGCGAGCGCGGCGAGCACGAGGGCGCGGTTGGTGACCGATTTGGACCCGGGCACGGTGACGGTGGCCTGGACGGCGGTGTCGGCGAGCGGGGCGGGCCAGAGGGCGGGGAGCGCGGGGGTCTCGGTCATGGCCACCACTTTAGTGGCTTCCCATGGCCACAGATCTTGATCACCGGGGGAGTCTCGGCGGGCGGACACCCGCCGGGCCGGGCCGGTCCGCGGTCGGTCAGAGGTCCGTCAGTGGTCCGTCAGAGGTCCGTCAGAGGTCCGTCAGGGGGGAGCGGCGGTCGGTCGGGGGCCGGACGGGGGTGAGCAGCGGTCGTCGGTCAGAGGGCCAGCAGCCAGCGGCCGCCGCCGATGAGCGAGCACAGCGCCACCACGTGGAAGAACAGCAGCCACACCACCGGGTGCACGTGGGTGAGCCGTCCGAGCTGGTCCGCGTCGGAGTCGGGCGCCCCGCCGTGCCGGCGCTTCGCGCCCAGCTCGAAGACCGGCCGGACGCCGCCGAGGAGCAGGAACCACACCACGGCGTAGGCGAAGACCGCCTGCACGTCCGCCGGGGTCAGCCAGGAGACGAGGACGAAGGTGGCGCCCGTGACCAGCACCGTCAGCAGCCCGTACGCGTTGCGGATCATCACCAGCACCGCCAGCAGCAGGGCGGTCGCCGCCCAGAGCAGCAGGGTGATCCGGTGCGCCGAGAGCAGGGCCGCCCCGCCGAGGCCGAGCAGGGAAGGCGCCGTGTACCCGGCGGCGGCCGTGAGGACCATGCCGACGCCGGTGGGCTTGCCGCGGCTGACGGTGACCCCGCTGGTGTCCGAGTGCAGCCGTATCCCGTCCAGGCTCCGGCCCGTCAGCAGCGCCAGCAGCCCGTGGCCGCCCTCGTGCGCGATGGTGATCGCGTTGCGCGACAGCCGCCACACCGGCCGGGGTCCCACCACGACGAGCGCCGCCAGCCCCGTAGCGATCACCAGCCACTGGTCGGGCGCCGCCTGTATGCCGGTGAGCCGGTCCCACAGGCCGGCCGTGGTGCTGGTGTTCATGAGGTGGCGGACTCCTTGTCGTGGCGATCGGGTGACATGGCAGTGTGGCAGCCATGTGCGGAAGGTATGCAGCGAGTCGTGGGCCGGAGGAGCTGGCCGAGGTCTTCGGGGTGGAGCGGTGGGAGCCCGAGGAGGTGCTCGCACCCGACTGGAACGTGGCTCCGACGAAAGAGGTCCACGTCGTCCTCGACCGTCCCCTGAAAGACGCTCGGAGCCCGCGCCCGGTTCGCCAGCTGCGAGTCCTGAAATGGGGGCTCGTCCCGTCCTGGGCGCAGAACCCCGACGGCGCCGCCCGGATGATCAATGCCCGGTCCGAGACCATCGCCGAGAAGCCGTCCTTCCGCCGCCCCTTCGCGCAGCGCCGCTGCATCATCCCGGCGGACGGCTACTACGAGTGGGTCACCGCCCACGACGAGCGGCAGCTGGAGGTCGAGGGCAAGAAGAAGCGGGCGCGCAAGCAGCCCTACTTCGTCCTCCCCTCCGACGGCTCCGTCTTCGCCATGGCCGGGATATACGAGTTCTGGCGCGACCGGACCCTGCCCGACGAGCATCCGCGCGCCTGGTGGGCGACGTGCTCGGTGATCACCGCCGAGGCCGAGACCGGCCCGCTCGGCGTCGCCCCCGCGGAGGGTCCGCGCTCGCTCGCCGACATCCACCCCCGGATGCCGCTGATGCTCACCCCGGACCGGTGGGACGCCTGGCTGGACCCGGCGCGGACCGACCCCGACGAGCTCCAGGCCCTGCTGGCCCCGCCGCCCGGCGGGCTGATGCGCGCCTATCCGGTGTCCACGGCCGCGAGCAACGTCCGCAACAACGGGCCCGAGCTGCTGGAGGAACTGCAAGGGCCCGAGGAGGGCACGCTCTTCTGACGGACCCGGGGCCCACCGGCATCCGGCGGCAGTTCCCGGCGCTCCCGACGGTCCCGGCGTCACCCCGACGGGCGCCGCCGACCGGCATGATCGGGGCATGAGCAGCACGCGCGCCGAGCGCACCGAGATCGTCGACACCCCGGCGGGCGAGGCCCGCATCACCTGGCACCCGGCCCCCGAGGGCAAGGCCCGCCTGGTGCTCGCCCTGGGCCACGGAGCCGGCGGCGGGATCGAGGCCCGGGACCTCCAGGCCCTGGCCGCCGCCCTGCCCGCCCTGGGGGTCACCGTGGCGCTGGCCGAGCAGCCCTGGCGGGTCGCCGGGAAGAAGGTGGCCGCCGCGCCCAAGGTGCTGGACACGGGCTGGACCGCCCTGTGGCCCGCCTTCGCGGGGCGCGGGCTGCCCGTCGTCGCGGGCGGTCGCAGCGCCGGGGCCCGCGTGGCCTGCCGGACCGCCGCGGAACTGGGCGCGGCCGGGGTGCTCGCGCTGGCCTTCCCCCTGCATCCGCCGGGCCGGCCGGAGAAGTCCCGGGCGCAGGAGCTGCTGGGTGCCGGGCGGCCGGCGCTGGTGGTCCAGGGCGGCCGCGACGCCTTCGGGCGGCCGGAGGAGTTTCCGGAGCGGGGCGCGCGCGGAGCCTCGTACGAGCTGGTGGAAGTGGAGGGAGGGGACCACGGTTTCGCCGTGCCGAAGCGGACCGGCCCCACGCAGGAGGAGGCCCTGGCGGTGATCACCGGGGCGGTGGCCGGGTGGCTCGGCCGACTGCCGGTGTGACGTCGGTCCCGTAACCCGCGGCCCCGCCGGGGAATGTGCCGCGGCGGCCTTCTGTTGTGCCGGATGTCGGTACGTACAGGAAGACGTCGGAGGAGAGGCAACGCATGACCCAGGTCATCAGCCAGAACCGTCCGCAGGCCGCTGACCTGGACTGGACAGTGCTGCCCGCGCCCAAGCGCGGCACGGTTCGGGCGGCGGGCGACCGGGATGGTCGACTATTCTCCGATTCGAGCGGGTCCGCTTTCGGAGTCGCCACGCAGTCGGAGGAGGTGGGTCCTGTCGCCGGGACCGACGAAGGCCACGCGGAGGAGACGACCCCGGAGCGCAATGCGCGCTTCGAGAGGGACGCCCTCGGCTACCTCGACCAGATGTACTCGGCCGCCTTGCGCATGACGCGCAATCCGGCCGACGCCGAGGACCTGGTCCAGGAGACGTACGCGAAGGCGTACGCGTCCTTCCACCAGTTCCGCGAAGGCACCAACCTGAAGGCGTGGCTGTACCGCATTCTGACCAACACCTTCATCAACTCTTACCGCAAGAAGCAGCGTGAGCCCCAGCGCAGTGCGGCCGAGGAGATCGAGGACTGGCAGCTGGCGCGCGCCGAGTCGCACATGTCGACGGGGCTGCGTTCCGCCGAGTCGCAGGCTCTCGATCACCTGCCCGATTCGGATGTGAAGGAAGCTCTCCAGGCCATTCCGGAGGAGTTCCGCATCGCGGTCTATCTTGCCGACGTAGAGGGCTTTGCGTACAAGGAGATCGCGGACATCATGGGTACACCGATCGGTACGGTCATGTCGCGACTGCACCGTGGCCGCCGTCAACTCCGTGGAATGCTTGAGGACTACGCCCGTGAGCGCGGGCTCGTCCCGGCCGGCGCGGGAGAGTCGAACGACCTGAAAGGCTCGGGCTCATGAGCTGCGGAGATGCGCACGAGACGGAGTGCTCGGAGGTCCTGGACCACCTTTATGAGTTCCTGGACCAGGAGATGCCCGACAGTGACTGCACGAAGTTCGAGGCGCACTTCGGCGAGTGCAATCCCTGTCTGGAGAAGTACGGTCTGGAACAGGCCGTGAAGAAGCTGGTCAAGCGCTGCTGCGGATCGGACGACGTGCCGACCGACCTGCGCTCGAAGGTGATGGGACGGATCGAGCTCATCCGTTCGGGGCAGGCCGTGCCGGATCATGACATTACGGCCGCGCCGCCCGAGCCGGCCGCCGTCGAGCCGATGCCGGGATCCGCGACGGGCTGAAAATTTGAAAGCCGGCCACGCCCGCCGGTGAAGTAGTACCTGATTGAACAATCTTGAACAGCCGCCCCCGGAGGGGTACTTCCTTCACCCGAAGGTGGTAATCCGGGGGCGTCCGCATGGCGCAATGCAAAAATGTGGCCCACCTCGCTCCCGGCCCCACTTATTCTCCCCATTCGGTACTGGTTTGATTCGTACCTGACTTGCACGGCTCAGGGGGAGGAGAGCGCCATGCGGGTACTTCCGCCGCTGGCGCGCGCCTACGTCCTCGGCGCCGTCCTCGCGGCCTGCGCGTGCGTCGCTCCCGCCGTCACCGGATCCGCCACCCCGTGGCCCTCCGTCGGCCTGCTCTGCGTGCTCTACCTCGGCTGCGAACTCGTCAAGGTCTGCCCGCTCATGGGACGCCGGGTGCCCGAGGGCCTCGGCTCCTTCTTCCCGGTGGTGCTGGCCGCCGTGTTCCTCCTGCCGCCGGCCGCCGCCGCCCTCGTCGCCCTGCCCGGCGGACTCGCCGGGACCGTGACGGCGCGGCCCGCCCGAGTGCGGCGCGTCTGGCACGGGGCGCAGCAGTCCATAGCCGCCTGGACCGCCGGGCGGCTCTACGGCTTGCTGGGCGGGCCGGAGGCGCTGGGCACCGGCTCCATCGGCGGGACCGGGCCGCAGGGACCGGACGGGTCCACGGGCCCGGCCGCCTGGGTCGCCGACTTCCCGTACGTGATGTTCCCCGCCGCCGCCGCGGCCGTCGCCTTCTGCCTGGTGCTGACCGCCCTCGACGGCTGCATCCTGGCCGCCGCCGAACGCCGGCCCGCCACCGCCGCCTGGCGGGGCCTCGCGACCCGGTCCCTCGCCCCGCACTGCGTGCACGGCCTCGCCGGGCTGATGATGGCCGTCATGTGGCGCAGCCCGTACGGACTCCCCGCCGCGCTGCTCGTCCTGCTGCCGATGTACATCTCCTGCTGGGTCTTCGCCCAGTACCACCGCGAACGCGCCGCCCACCGGGCCACCATCCGGGCACTGGTCCAGGCAGTCGACATCAAGGACCGCTACACCCGCGGCCACAGCGAGCGGGTCGGGCAGGCCTCGGCGATGATCGCCCGCGAGCTGGGCATGGGCGAGGAACGCCTCGAGGTCGTCCGCATCGCCGGCATCCTGCACGACGTGGGCAAGCTGGGCGTCCCGACCCGGCTGCTGCGCAAGGACGGACCGCTGACCCCCGAAGAGCGCCGGATCATCGAACTCCACCCCGAGTACGGACACGAGATGGTGCGCGGCATCGGCTTCCTGGGAGAGGCCCGCGCGGCGATCCTGCACCACCACGAGCGGGTGGACGGCTCCGGCTACCCGTACGGGCTGACCGGGGAACAGATCCCGGTGCTGGCCCGGGTCGTGGCGGTCGCCGACGCCTTCGACGCGATGACCTCGACCCGGTCGT
>NZ_JBEXPT010000097.1:0-25013 GCF_040612195.1 Streptomyces sp. NPDC006450
ACCCCTCTTCGCCCGGCCCCGCCCCCTTCGCGGGCTTTCTTGCCCGCGGCGCGGGGGGTTTATCTTTTTCTTAATACACACCCCCCCCCGCCCCTCAACTGCCTTCCGGCAGGCGCCCGACGGGCAGCAGGAGCGTGGTCACCGCGCCACCGTCGGGGGCGTTGGCGAAGCGCAGCTCGATCTCCAGCACCTCTGCCTGCCCGGCGGCGATGGTCAGGCCGAGCCCGTGGCCCCGGCCGCGTCCCGGATCCCCGGTGCGGAAGCGCCGTGGGCCCTGCTCGATGAGCTCGGCCGGGTAGCCGGGCCCGTGGTCGCGTACGGTCACCAGCGGGCCGGTGACGGTCGCTTCGACCGGCGGCTGCCCGTGCTTGTGGGCATTGACCAGCAGGTTTGTCAGGATCCGGTCGAGGCGGCGCCGGTCGGTGAGCACCACCGCGTCCCGCTCGATCCGTACCGCGACGGGCAGCCGGGTGCTCGCCGCCGCCCGCTCCACCGCGCGGCCGAGCTCCACCCGCGCGAGCTCGGCCCGTTCGACGCCCGAGTCCAGCCGGGAGATCTCCAGCAGGTCCTCGGTGAGCAGGTGCAGTGCCCCCAGCCGGTCGTTGATCATCTCCTTGGGCCGGCCCTCGGGCAGCAGCGCGGCCGCGGCCAGGGATCCCGTGAGCGGGGTGCGCAGCTCGTGCGCGACGTCCGCCGTGAACCGCTTCTCCGCCTCCAGCCGGGCCTGGAGCGAGGCCGCCATCGAGTCGAGGGCCTGTGCCACGTCCCGCACCTCGTCGCGGGAGCGCGGGCGCGGCCCCTCCCCGGTGGCCGGGAAGCCGACGCGCGCGTCGAGGTCCCCGGCGCTGATCCGGCGGGCCACGGCGGCCGTGGTCGCCAGCCGGCGGCTGATGCGGTTGGCGAGGAAGAGACCGGCGAGGGCCACCACGCCGGCGGCGAGAACGGCGGAGACCAGGATGGCGGCGTCGGTCTCCCGGAGCCGGGTGCGGGTGCTCTCGTAGGGGACCCAGACGGCGAGCGGCTTGCCGTCGGCGGGTCCGGCCGCCCACATGACGGGTTTGCCGTCCTGGGTGCCGGTCATGCTGCCCGTCAGTCCGCGCGCGACCAGCTCGCGCAGCGGGGCCGGGAGGCCGGGCGGGTCGAGGGCGCTGTTCCCGTCGCCGTGCGTGGTGCCGTACTCGTACTGGCTCAGGGCGTAGTCCAGCTCCCGGTCCACGTCCTTGCGGACCTCCCCGACGAGCTGGCGGGCGACCACGTTGTGCACGAGGATGCCGAGCGCGGCCGCGACGGCGCAGCACACGGCCGTGGTGGTCATGGCGATCTTCCAGCGCAGGCTGCTCGTCGGGAGCATCGGGATCGCGGCCTCCTCAGCCCGTGCCGGCGCCCGTGCCCGTGCCGGTGCCCGGGGGCGGGCAGGGGGAGGCGTCGCCCTGGTTCGGGCACTCGTCGAGGGTGAGCTGGGAGAGGTTCATGATCCCGGCCTCCGGGTCCCACACGTAGTCGGAGATGGAGACCTTCTTCGGGTTCGAGGTCGGCTCGCGGACCGCCAGGTGCTCGGCGGCGACCTCCACGCCCTCCAGGACCCCGCGCCGGGACAGGATGCGGGCGATCGTGCCGTCGTCCTGGACGGTGTAGACGCGCAGTTCGCTGACGCGGCCGTCGATGTCCAGGGCCGTGATCAGCTCTTCCGTGCCGTTGCCCGTGACGTCCGCCAGGACGGCGGGCCGGACCGGGCAGTCGGGGCCGCCGTCCACAGCCTGTGTGCAGAGCGCGAGGCGCTGGACCGCCCGGGGGTCGACGAGCCGGCCGGTGCCGCCGTCGGCGGTGGTGGCGGCGGTGATGTCGGCCCGTACGACGTCCAGGGCGTTCACGCCCCGCATGGACAGCTCGGGGACCTTGGCGACACCGGGGACGGCGGTGGCCGCGCCGGTCTGCTGGCCGGGGGCCGGGGGGTCGGGGTGGATGTCCTTCCACAGGGTGCGGGGGGCGTGGACCGTGCCGAGGTCGCCGTCGTTCTGGAGGCCCTCCACGTCGGCGCACCCCGTCATGGCCGCCAGGGTGCCCGTGGCGGCCGTGAGGAGGATCGCCCGGCTGCGCCGGCGGAGGCTCATGTCCCGATGCTCCCCCGTGGGGCCGGGGCGGGCCCGGGGGCGGGGCCATTGGGGGGACGGCGCGGCCCCGCTACCCGGGGCTCCGCCCCCGGACCCCCGCGCCTCGAACGCCGGCGGGGCTGGGTTTGGGCCGGGCCGATGGGTGTGTGCGGCGCTGTTGCCTGGGGCCAGCCCCTGGATGCCCGCGCGTCAGGTGTCGGCGGGGCTGGGTTCGGCAGGGACTGGCTAGGGGGAGCTGTCCGTGGGGTGTGCGATGGCTCTGGCTGCCGAGAGTTCCTGGCGGACCGGGGAGAGGACGGAGGTTTCGTCCACCTCGGGGGGTGGGGCGGGGTGGAGCTGGGTGGGGGTGTGGGCGCGGCGGACGCCCTGGGCCAGGGCGCGGAGGTCTTCGGCGATCGCGTCGACCTCACCGGGGGCCGGGGGCTGCGCGCCGTGGTTGACCCGGACCCGTGCGGCCGTCGTCGCGTCGACGATCCGCTCCACGGCCACCACCAGCGGCCACCACGCGGCGGCCCGTTCCCCGGTCGGCGGCGGCTCGGTCAGCGCCCGCTGGAACTCGCTGCGCACGCCCGACAGGTCCCGGTAGATGCGGCGGCGGGCCTGGAGCCGGGCGGTGCGGGCCGCCCGGAGACCGGCATCGGTGTCGGGGTGGCCGCCGAAGGCGCGCTCCACGTACCGGGCCGCATCGTCCACGGCGTCGGCGAGCCGGTCGCCGATGCGGGTGTGCCAGCTCTCGGGCCAGAGCATGTACCCGGCGATCAGGGTGATGGCGCAGCCGATCAGGCTGTCGAGCAGCCGGGGCCGGATCAGGTCGAAGCCCTGGTGGTTGAGCAGGTCGGAGAGGAGCAGGATGACCGGGGTGATCGCCGCGGTCTGGAAGGCGTAGCCCTTGACGGAGAAGATGGGGATGAGGGCTGCAAGGACCACCATGACGGGCACGTCCCACCACCCCCGCGGCACCTCCGAGAGCACGGCGGCCGCGACGACGAGCCCGCCGGCGGTGCCCAGTGCGCGCAGCACGGCCCGGGAGAACACCGAGCCGAAGTCGGGCTTGAGGACGAAGGTGACGGTCAGCGCGACCCAGTAGGAGCGCTCGATCTCCACCACCGATACGAGGGACTGCGCCAGCCCGATGCACAGCGCGAGCCGCAGCCCGTACCGCCAGGAGGCCTCGGAGAACATCATGTCGCGCCCGATCCGGCGGGCCCGGACCCGCAGCGCGGCGGGCCGGCCGAGCCGGTCGTCGACGTCCGGCATGTCCGGCTCGGCCAGCGGGACGATGGTGGCGGCGTGCCGCAGGGCGGCGTCGATGGCCCGCTCGGACTGGCCGTCGGGTGCGGGCAGGTCCAGTACGGGGGTGTGCGTGCGGCCCTCCTCGACCGCCGTCGCCAGTTCCCGTACGGCCGCAGGGATCGCGGGGGAGAGGGGTCTGCGGCGCAGGTGCGCGGCGGGCGCGGCCTCGACGAGAGGGATCAGCACGTTCAGCTGGGCCAGCATCCGCACGAGCGAGGGACTGTGGCCGTGCACCCGGGCCCGGCGGCCCAGCACCAGGTCGTAGGCGTGGTTCAGGGCCTGGGTGACCTGCTGGCGGCGCTCCTCGTACGCGGGTCCCGGGCCGCCCGCGGCCTCCAGGGTGTCGGCCAGGGCCCGGTACGCGGCGGCGACGGCGGCCCGCTCCGGCTGCCGGCCGCGCAGCGGCCAGCCCAGCAGGGTCAGCAGGAGGACGAACAGTCCGCCGGCGCTCAGCAGCAGCGGAGCCGTCCACCAGGGCCGGGGCATCGGCAGGCCGGCGCCGACGACCGCGTTGAGCAGGAGCAGCAGTCCGGAGACGGAGGCCACCGTGCCGATGGAGGAGATCATCCCGGAGACCAGGGCGATCAGGGTGAGGACGCCGACCGCGACCCAGCCGTGCCCGAAGACCAGGGTGCCCAGCGCGACGCCCACGGCCCCGAAGAGCTGGGGCACGGCGATGTTCAGGATCCGCATCCGGTAGGCGTCCGCGGTGTCGCCGATGACCCCGGACAGGGCGCCCATCGAGACGAGCGCACCGTACTCGGGCTCGTCCACGGCGAAGCCGACGGCCAGGGGCAGGGCCAGGGCGACGGCCGCGCGCAGCGCGGCGGCCCAGGGGATCGGCGCGGAACTCGGCCGCAGCCCCTTCAGCAGCCAGGAGGGCGGGGCCAGCGGACCGAACCGCCCCGCTGCCTGCCCGGCCCGTCCGGTCCGTCCGGTCCGCCCGGACGGTATGTCTTCGGTGCGTTCGGTGCTCATTCCCGCTTCCGTGCCGCCGCTCGTGAATCGGTTCTTCTGGGCTGTTCTCAGGATTGTTCTACGGATTTGACCGCCAATCCGCCCGTTCCGAGCTTATGGGGTGCGGCGCAGTCGGCCGGTCAGCCAGGCGGCCAGCGCGGCGGTCAGCCCGACGGCCAGCACCACCCAGGCGGTGGTCCGCAAGAACGCGGTGAGCGCGTCGTACACCGCTTCGGCGGCCGCCCGGTCGACGTCGGCCGGCAGGTCGTCCAGGGTGAGGCGGCGGCACAGGACCACGGCCGCCCACAGCAGGACGGCCCCGGCGGCCAGCCCGAGCCCGGTGGCCAGGACGGCCCGGCGGCGCCGGACGGCGACGGCGATGGCCGTCGCGGCCAGCACCACGGTGAGCACGGGGAGCCAGACTCCGGCGATCTGCAGCATGCGGAAGCCCTTCCGGAGCGCGCCGAGGTTGTCGTACTCCATGACCTTCACCGAGAGGTGGGTCTCGGGGATGCGGTCGGCGAACGGGACGCCGTCGTCGACGAGGTCCCCCTTGACGCTGGCGATCACGGGTGCCAGGTCGATGGTCACGGCGTTGCCGTCACCGGTGGTGAGTGCTTGGAGGAAGGCGCCGTGGGCGGCGCGGTTCGCGGCGTCCCAGGCGGTCCGGTAGGCCGGGGTGCCGACGAAGGAGAGCAGGGCTTCGCCGAGCAGGGCTTCGACGCCGCCCTGGAAGGGGCCGGCGTCGATCTGCCCGGAGAGGGCCCGGCGGGCCTGGGTGACGACGAGGTTCTGTACGGCGGGATCCGAGGCGAGCGGGGACATGGCCGCGGTGTAGCGGTCGGCGCTGCCGAGCTCGTGATCGGCCCAGTACGCGACGGCGCTCGCGGGCACCAGCAGGGCCACGAGCGCGATGAGTACCGCCGAGAGGAAGGTCCGCACGTCACCAGGGAAAGGGGGCCGGGCGCGCGGCGCGAGCCGGGTTGCTGCGGCCGGGTGGTGCGGGCCGGACGAGGCCTTCCGGTGCGCGGAGATCCGGCAGCAGGGACCCGGCGGCGGCGAGGGCGCGCCCGCGGCCGACTGCGCCATCGCGCACGCGATGGGCCGGGCCGAACTGGCCTGGCGCCACGCGCTGGCCGCCGCCCGCCAGCCGGGACGGCGCAGGACGCGACTCCCGTACCGCCCTGGAGGCCGTGGGCCTGGGTCTCGGCGACGTGGTCCGCATCGGGACGTACATCGTCGGGCACGACCAGGAGAAGCTGGAGGTCCTCCTGAAGCACCTGCACGCCGCCTGGGGCACCGAACTGCCCGCCCAGACGCTGATCGGCGCGGCCGCGCTCGCCCTGCCGGACATGCTCTTCGAGATCGACGCGGTGGCGGTGCGGGCAGCTCCCGGCGCGTAGCCGGCGACTGCTCCGGTTGCCGGTCCCGGGTTGCGGGTGTGCCCTGGATGATGGGAGAGAGGAGCCCGTCATGGCACATGCGGCACCCACCGCCCCCCGGGGGCACCGGCGGCCGGCGTCCGGCGCGGCGGCCCACACGAGCAGGTCGGCCCTCGTGGGACCGCTGCTCATGGGTCTGGTCTACGGCGTCTACGCGGCCTTCATGAAACGTCAGATGGGGCCCGTCGACGCGGGCAACGTCTTCTACGGGATCCTGTGCGGCGCGATCTTCGCCGCCTGCCTGGTGGCCCTGGCGAGGATCGGCCCGCGGCTGGCGCAGGAGCCGCGCGCGGCGGCGTACGGGATCTTCGCGGGCATCTCCTTCGGCTACCTGTACAGCCTGGCCAGCGAGTCCATCCTGAAGAGCTCGGGCCTGGGCCTGCTCGTCGGCGCGGGCGTCGGTGCGGCGGCCTACTACCGGTACCACACGCGCAACTCCTCCTAGGACCTGCCGCGTACGCCAAAGCCCCGGCCACCCGCCGCGTGCGGGGGCCGGGGCTCCGGCGCGGGCCACGGGGGACATCGTGGCGGATCAGTACTTTCGGCGGTCCACATGCGGACAAAAGACCGAGGTGGGGAACGGGTCGGTGACCGAGACTGAATGAGGCGCCGGTTCCCGCGCTCCGTGGTCGAACCTCACGTGACCACTCTCCGTTGCCGAGGGCGCGGGAACCGGCGCCGCCTCATGTCGTGATGCCCCTACGCGGCGCCCTGCACGGCCCTGTCGTCTCCGGCCGGAGCCTCGGCGGCGGGCTGGGCGGTGGTGCGGGCCGTTTTCGCGGACTCGGGTTCCTGCTGGCGTGCGGGCGGGGGCGTCGGGGCCGGCGGGGCGGGCGGGGCCGGCGGGGCGGGCGGGGCCGGCGGGGAGAAGCGGGCGGCCTCGGCGCGGAGCATGGCGTTCAGGGCGAGGTACGGGTCGAAGGGCATGGCGGAACCTCACGGGGTTTCGGGGGTGTGGGGGGACGCGCGCCAGGGGTACTCGGGTGTGCCGGGTCACCGGGTGGGCCCGGTGGGCCGGCCGTGCCGGGCGCGCGGTGCTGCTGCTCGGACTCCGGGCCCGGTCAGCAGCGCAGGACCACACTCCGTACCGACCGCAGGGATGCCGCGGGCGCGACCGCCCCCGTCGGGTCCGGGACCGGCTCCGCGGGGCCGGACCGGGGAGGTTTCACGTGAAACACCGGCCGCTGGAGTTCCTGCACGCCGGGGACTCCCCGCGCCTGCACCCGTACGGCCACGCGTACTTCGGGATCGCCGGCCGGATCGGCCGGTGCCTCGGTGGGCTCGGCCGGGGCGGTGGGAGCGGGGCGGGAGCCTTCGGCCGTCGCGGTGGACGGACCG
Organism: Streptomyces sp. NPDC006450; assembly: GCF_040612195.1. Lineage (NCBI taxonomy): Bacteria > Bacillati > Actinomycetota > Actinomycetes > Kitasatosporales > Streptomycetaceae > Streptomyces > Streptomyces sp. NPDC006450. The sequence goes on from NZ_JBEXPT010000097.1 coordinate 7,142, forward strand.
GATCCGCCGACGCCGAACAGGCACAGCAGCACGGCGCAGAGCACCGTCAGGGCCGTCATCAGGGCCCTGTCCGGTGTCGTCGGCGCATGCCGTGTCCCGTTCATGCGGAGGGTGTGCCCCGACACGCGGGCGGACTCTCCACCGGGACCGCAGCGTCCCCCGACCGGGGGACGAAGACACCCCCCACGGCTGTCAGGTGGCCGCAGGGGTGTCCGTCTTCCGGGGGCGGCCTCCGGTCAGCGCACGGTGCGGTGGTGGCCGGTGAGGCGGGCCAGGACGGCCGTTTCGCCGCTGACCAGCCGGAGTTGGGCCCGGCCGGGCGGCAGGCCCCGCCCGGAGATCCCGCCGGGGGAGACCCGGGTCACGGTGAACACGGCCGTCCGCAGGTCGGCGCGCGCGATCTCGATCGTCTGCCCGCGCCTGAGTTCGCCGAGCCGGGGGAGGTCTCCGAAGACCACGGCGGTGCCGGCCGCCCCCGGAGCGGGGCCCGCCGACTCCCACACGGCGCTGTCCGGGACGGGGGGCTCGGCGTCGGCGGCGCCGGGCTGGTCGTCCGCCGGGTACGGGCCGCCCGGATGGCCCGGACCGCCCGCCCAGGTGTCCGACCCGCTCGGCGCGGTACCGCCCGTCAGCGGTACGTCCGTTCCGAGGGCCGGGATGAGCAGGCGCAGCGGCGGCGAGGCCGGAAGGGCCGTGATTCCCGACCGTCCGGGCCGCCGGGAGCCCTTGCCGGTGGTGTGTCCGCCGGAGTGCTCCAACTGCCGGGCCAGCCTGCGCGGGCCGGACAGCCCCAGGACCCGCGAGGGCAGGGCGTCGCCCGCGGTCGGGGCGGTCGGCCGGCCGCCTTCGGTGGTGCGCAACACCCCGAGGCCGGTGCACAGCAGAGCCACCGTCAGTACGCCGACCACCCACTTGGCGCGGGGCATGGGAATCCCTCCTGGTCCGGCTCGGGCGGCCGGTCCCGAGAGCAGTGGACCCCTCCCCGGCCCCCGGAGGGGCGCGTAACACGGAAATTTGACGGCGCGTCATCGTCGTACGGGCCTCCCCCGGGCACGTCTTCGCAGATGGCGGCCGGTGGGCCGGGGCCGGGCCGGGGCTGCGGGGTGTGCGTCCGAACGGGTGAGAACGTCAAGCGCGCACCTCGGGCGCGTCGGGTCGGCGGCACGCTCCGCCACATGCGAAAACCTGTCGAGCGGGACGATGTGCCGGGCCGTGGAGTTGAGTTGCGGGGGTGGTCCGGACGGCTTGTCCTTGGGTCATGAATGATCCATACGCATATGCCCTGGTCGTGGGACCCCACTACCTTCCCGGCGTTCCGGTCCGGTCCGCCCCGGATTCCCCTACGGGGGAGGCTGTCGGGTCCGGCTTCGTCAGCGTCCGGCCGCTGCCCAGGAAGCGGTCCGAGACGGCCTCCCGCAGGGCGTCCGCCAGGCCGTCCACCACCCGTCGCTCCCGCCAGGGGCGCTCCGCCGCGCTCATACCCGCTCCGGTGTCCGGGCCGGTTGCCGGGCGGGCTGCCGGACGGAAGGCAGGACGGGCGCCGCAGCCCGGGTGAGGTACCCGGCGCCGAGCGGCGGGCCGTCCAGCTCGGTCGTGGCGGCCGCGGGCTGGAGCTCCGACAGGCGCCGGAGCAGGCCGGGGGCCAGCTCCTGGCCGACCGCCCGGGACACCGCCGAGGCCTCGGTGGGGTGGGCGTGCACCCAGCCGATGTGGCGCAGCCCCGTCCAGCCCGGTTCCGCGGCGGCCTCCGCCAGGGCGCGGGCGGCGGGGGCCAGTGGCAGCAGGCTGACCGTCGCCGGAGCCCCCGGCTCGGGAGCGCCTGCCGCCGGAGCCCCCGCCGGCGTCGGCCGGACGGTCTCGGCGACGGCGAGCCGGGTGAAGGCCGGCCGGGGCAGCTCCGCGTGGTCGGCCAGGTCGCTGACGGTCGGGGCCAGGCAGTGCACCCCGGCCGGGAATCCGTCCCGTACGCCCGCGGCGGCGACCGCCCGCCCGGCCGGACCGGCGTCTCCGACGGTGACCAGGTGGAACGCCGTACGGCGGTCGCCCCCGGAGGCGAGGGGCAGCAGCGCCGCCGCGGTGGCGGCGGGCCGCTCCACGCACCAGACGGCGTCGAACCGGCCGGCGGGTGGGCCGGACGACTCCCCGGAGCCGGGTGTCGCGACGGCCAGGACCTCGGCGCCCCGGCGCGCGTCGAGCCGGGCCGCGAGGAGGTCCACGTACTCGGGATACAGCCCGATCAGCGCGAGCTGACGGGCCAGCAGGAGTCTGCTCTGCCGTACGTCGGCTCCGGTGAGCAGGGTCAGGTGGTGGCCGCGGCCGAGCAGTTCGGCGGCGAGCCGGATGCCGGTGGGGCTGGTGGCCCCGGCGAGGGCGATGTGCACGGCGGACTCGTTTCGAAGGAGGTGGGCGCGTGCTCCTACGCGGTGGCGGTGGCGGTGGTTCCGATGGCTCCCGGGGAGTCGGCGGCTCTCGCCGCCCCGGCGATCTCGGCGGCGGCCGGGACGGGCGGCAGCGGTGCGGTGACGGTGATCTCGCCCGGGATCGCGACCCGTGCGAGGAAGGCTCCGCGCTCGGGACCGGCCCCGATGACGGAGAAGCAGACGGAGTCGCCCGCGCCGACCAGGCCGTTGATCACGTCGGTGTAGAAGAGCACCGGGGTGGCGGAGGTGACCAGGTTGCCGAGCTCGCGGGCGTGCGCGGGGGCCTTGCGGGTGTCCAGGCCGGCGAGCTGGTGGTAGTCCTCGACGAGGGCCGGGCCCGCCTGGTGCGTGTAGATCCGCCGGACCTCGTCCACGAAACCGGGTCGGTGGGCGTCCATGGTCTGCTGGTTCAGCATCATGCCGCGCGAGTAATAGCGGGCCAGTTCCGGTCCGTTGAGCCCGAATGCGGAGAGCTCGGCGGACCCGGGAAAGCCCGGCGGGTGGGCGGCGCCGCCGCCGGGGTAATGGATGAGCGGATCGCTGAATCCGGGCTCGCCCCCGAAATCGAGGGAATCGCGCGCATAGAAGCCGAGTCCGGCCTCGAAGCTTTCGTCCCGCTCGAATACCAGCGCGGTCGCGGCGTCGGAGAACAGGGCCCCGGAACACCACAGGGTGTGCGCGAAGGGATGTTCTCCGTCCGCGCCGCTGTACTGGGGAATGATGCCGTTCTCGTCGATCCCGATGGGGCTCGCGGCGTTGTACGAGATCACGAGCGCGCGCCGGGCCCCCGTCCGGGCCAGGTGCGCGGCGACGCGCGAGAGCCCGCCGCAGCCGGCGCCGAGCTGGAAGGGGGGCACGCTGTCCGGGATGCGCAGGCGGCGCAGCAGGTTGAAGGCGTCCTGGTCGAGCATGATCTCGTACGGGGTGCACGTGGCGACGAAGACGGCGTCGATGTCCTCGGGTTCGGCGAGGGCCGAGCGCAGGGCGGCGCGGGCGACGTCGACGACGGTGTCGAGCGAGGCGAACCGCTCCCGGTCCCAGCTCTTGGAGGTGACCCCGAGGATGCGCTCGATGTCGGTGCCGCTGATTTCCTTCCCCGCCCGCTTCCGGTGCGGGATGTGCGCGAGTCGGGCCCATTCCTCGACGGATATGACTTCGCCGATCTGCGCGCCGACACCGGAAATCCGGTAGGGGAACGGGTATGCGTACGGGGCGGGTGCGGAGGGATGGGCCGTTTCCGAGGCAGACATGATTCTCCGGTCCGTGGAATCCGATGGGGACGGCTCCAGCGAACACCAGGGGGCGGACGGGGAGAAGGGAATGCAGGGGGTGCAGTGGTGAAAGCGTTGAATTCCGACTGCCGCCGGGGGTGGTCCTCGTGAGCGGGCGGCGGCCGGCCAATGCCCGGCTGGGTGACCTGATGGCCGAGGCCGGGTGGAGCGGGGCGGAGCTGGCGAGGGCCGTCAACGCGCTCGGGACCCTGCACGGGCTGGCCCTGCGCTACGACCGGACCGCCGTCGCGCACTGGCTGTCGGGCACCCGGCCGCGCCGGCCCGTGCCCGAGCTGATAGCGGCGGCGCTGACGGAGCGGTGCGGGCGGCTGGTCACCGTGGCGGAGGCGGGCCTCGCGGCGGCCCCGGCGGGCCCCGGCGTACGGCCCGGCCCGGAGGCGCGGGCGGCGGCGGAACGCGGGAGTGAGGGGCTGCTCCGGCTCGCGCTGCAGGCCAGGGCGGACGCGGACCCGCACAGCAGGCCGCCGCTGCTGCGCAGCCCCTACCAGCCGGCGCCGGTGCCGGCCCCGGTGTGGGAGCGGGATCCGGCGGAGGGCGGCCCGGGCGGGACCGCCGCGCCTGCGGGTACCCGTACGACCACGACCACGACCACGTCCGCGGGTACGTCCGCGGGTACGGTCGCGGCCACGGGAACCGGCATCGCGGAACTCGCCGCACGGCGGCATCTTGCCTCCCACGCCCAGCAGTTGAGGGCCCTCGCGCAGAGCTTCTCGGGCCTCTACCTCACCCACGGCGGCGTCCACACCCGGGCGGCCCTGGCCGCCTGGCTCGCCCAGGACGCGGGCGCCTTCGCGGCCCGTCACACGGACGGCCCGGGGCCCGGGTCACGCAGCCGGGGAGCACTCGGACGGGGCGCGCCCGGACCCGGCCCGGGGGCCGCGGAGGTGTGGCGGGGCTACGCCCAACTCGCGCACCTGCTCGCAGAGATGACGGCCGACGCCGGGTACCACGGGCTCGCGCAGGAGTACCACGGCATCGCCCTCGGGCTGGCCCGGCAGGCCGAGGACCGGCGGATGTACGCCATCACCCTGCGCGCGATGAGCGCGCACGCGGGACGGCTCGGGCAGCCCGCCCACGCGGTGCGGCTCGCCCGGGCGGCGGTGGAGACCGCGCCCGCCGACGGGGAGCCCGGCACACTGGCGTTCCTCCTGGTCCAGCGCGCGGCCGCGCACGCCCACGCCGGTCAACGGGCCGACGCCGCAGCGGATCTGGCCACCGCCGACCGGTTGTACGGGCGGCACGCGGTGAAGCCGCCCGACGGGCCCTTCGACTCGTACGGCCGGGCCGATCTCGACTTCGCCCGCGCCCGGACCCACCTGGCCCTCGGCGAGTTCCCGGCCGCGGCCGAGGCGTTGGAGCGGTCCCTGCGCGGCCGCGCGCCCGGCCAGCACCGGGCCACCGCGCTGACGCACGCCGCACTCGCCGAGACCCTGCTGCGCCTCGGCCACCTCACCCGGGCCTGCGAGCACTGGCGGGCGTTCCTCACGGCCGCCCCGGCGGTGCAGTCGCGTGCGGTACGCGAGGCACTGGGCCGGCTGTTGCGCGACCTGACCCCGTACCGGCGGATGCGGGAAGCGGTGCCGACCGTCGCGATGGCCCGGGCGCTGGCGGAACGGCTGCCGTGAGCGCGGCGCCCGGCGCGCGCCGACCCGACCCGACCCGACCCGACCCGGCCCGACCCGACCCGGCCCGGCCCGGCCCGACCCGCCCCGCCCCGGCCACGCCGCGCGCCGGGCCGCTCAGCCCGTAGCGGCCCGGCGGTAGCGGACCTCCGGCACCGGGAAGCCGTCCGCCTCGTCGACGAAGGCACCCCCGTCGGGGCGGAACCCGGCGCGCTCGTAGAAGCTGCGTGCCCGCGCGTTGCCTTCGAGCACCCACAGCCGCACCGCGGGGTAGGGCGCCCGGCGCAGCACCTCGGTCAGCAGGGCGCGGCCGACGCCGGTGCCGATGACGTCGGGCCGCGCGTACAGGGCGTACAGCTCGCCCTCGTCGGGTGCCTCGCCTTCGGGATCCGTGTCCTTGGCGGGGCCGAAGGCGGCCCAGCCGAGGACCGCGCCGTCCGGGCCCTCGGCCACGAGGTTCGTCACGGCGCCGGCCGGGTCGGCGAAGGCGGCACGCCGCTGCTCGGCGTACCCGGCGACGCTGAGACCGTCCAGGTAGGACTGCGGCATCAGCCCGGCGTAGGCGTGGCGCCAGCCGCTCACGCGCACGGCGGCGACGGCGTCGATGTCGGTCTCGGTCATCTCGCGTACGAAGTGGCGGGCTTCCCCCGCGTCGGTGGCGTCCATGCGGGGAGTGTGCCAGCGCGGTCCTGAGCCCGGCACCGGGATTTCAGGGCCGGCCGGGGCCGTCCAGCCAGGGCCTGCGCCCCGGTCCGGTCGGATGGGTCCCGGTGACGGCCATGACCACCGAGTAGAGGCTGGTCTCGGCGGTGACGAAGAGCCGGTTGCGCTTGGCCCCGCCCCAGGCGATGTTGGACACCGTCTCGGGGACGCGGAGCCGCCCGAGCAGGGTGCCGTCCGGGTCGTAGCAGTGCACGCCGTCGCTCATGGCGGCGGCCCACAGCCGGCCGGCGTCGTCGAAGCGGAGGTTGTCGAAGCGGGCTCCCGGACGGGCCGCCGCATCCGCGAACACCGTGCCCTCGGAGAGGGTGCCGTCCTCGCGCACGTCGAAGACCCGGATGAGGCCGCCGCGGGTGTCGGAGACGAAGAGCTGCCGCTCGTCGAGGGAGAAGACGAGACCGTTCGGGGCCTCGAAACAGTCGGCGACCAGGCGGACTTCACCGGTGCCGGGATCGATGCGGTAGACGTTGTTGGAGCCGATCTCGCTCTCGGCGACGTAGCCCTCGTAGTCGCTGGTGATGCCGAAGTCCGGATCGGAGAACCAGATCGAGCCGTCGGACCGGACCGCGGCGTCGTTCGGGCTGTTGAGGCGCTTGCCCTGCCAGCGGTCGGCCAGCACCGTGATCGTGCCGTCGTGCTCGGTCCGCGTCACCCGGCGGTTGCCCTGCTCGCAGGTGACCAGCCGGCCCTGCCGGTCGAGGGTGTTGCCGTTGGTGTGCCCGGCGTCGCGCCGGAAGACGGCGACGGCCCCGGTCTCCTCGTCCCACCGCAGCATCCGGTCGTTGGGGATGTCGCTCCAGACGAGCTGCCGCCAGGCGGGGACGTAGAGGGGCCCCTCGGCCCAGCGGCAGCCGGTGTGGAGGACCTCCAGCGCGTCGTCGCCGTTCATGCACCGTCCGGTCCGGAACCGGTCGTCGAAGCTCTCGTACATGAGATTCCCCCTCATCCCCCAGTGATCGAACTTCCTTCGGTCTAATGACAACACTGCAATATGCTGTATGGCCTGCACCACGTCATTCCGAAAAGAGAGGCGTGGATCACAGCCGCTGGTTCCCCGCTGGAGGGGGGCCGGTCACCCTCGCCGCCTGAGGTCCCGCAGGGCCGTGTTCAGCTCCAGGACGTTGACGCGCGGTGCGCCCATGAAGCCGAGGGTGCGGCCCGCGGTGTGGGCCTTGACGAGCTTCGCGACCTCCGCCACCGGGAGGCCGTTGCGCTGGGCGACGCGGGCCGTCTGGAGCTCGGCGTAGGCCGGGGAGATGTCCGGGTCGAGGCCGGAGCCGGAAGAGGTCACCGCGTCCGCGGGGATCTGGGAGAGCCGCGGGACGTACCCCGGGACGGTGTTGTCGAGCAGGACCTCGGCCTTGGCCTCCCGCACCGACTTCAGCAGCTCGGGACTGTCCGCCGCCTTGTTCGTGGCGCCGGAGACCAGCAGCTCGTACTGGGTGTTGACGGTGTTCTTGGCGAGTCCCGCCGCCGGGCGGCCCTGGAACCAGCGCAGGTCCTCCCCGTACGACTGGCCGATCAGGGAGGAGCCGACGACCGTGCCGTTCGCGTCCTTGACCTCGGAGCCGTTGGCCTGGTGGCCGAAGGCGGTCTGGGCGATGCCGGTGACGGCGAGCGGGTAGAGGACCCCGCACAGCACGGTGAGGACGAGGAGGGCGCGGAGCCCGGCGCCGAGCAGGCGGGCGGTGTTTCCTACGGAGTTGTTCATGGCGGTGTCAGCACGCTCCTGGTTCAGCGCAGCCCGGGGATGAGGGAGACGGTCATGTCGATGAGCTTGATCCCGATGAACGGGGCGACGAGGCCGCCGAGTCCGTAGAGGGTGAGGTTTCGGCGGAGCATCCTGTCGGCGCTGGTGGGCCGGTACCGGACGCCCTTCAGGGCGAGCGGGACCAGGGCGACGATCACCAGCGCGTTGAAGACGACGGCGGAGAGGATCGCGGAGTCGGGGGAGTGCAGGCCCATGACGTTGAGCTTGTCCAGGCCCGGGTAGACCGCCGCGAACATGGCCGGGATGATCGCGAAGTACTTGGCGACGTCGTTGGCGATGGAGAAGGTGGTCAGGGCGCCCCGGGTGATCAGCAACTGCTTGCCGATCTCCACGATTTCGATGAGCTTGGTGGGGTTGGAGTCCAGGTCCACCATGTTCCCGGCCTCCTTGGCGGCCGAGGTGCCGGTGTTCATCGCGACGCCCACGTCGGCCTGCGCGAGGGCGGGGGCGTCGTTCGTACCGTCGCCGGTCATCGCGACGAGCTTTCCGCCGGCCTGTTCCCGCTTGATGAGGGCCATCTTGTCCTCGGGGGTGGCCTCGGCGAGGAAGTCGTCGACCCCGGCCTCCTCGGCGATGGCCTTGGCGGTCAGCGGGTTGTCGCCGGTGATCATGATGGTCTTGATGCCCATGCGCCGCAGCTCGTCGAACCGTTCGCGCATGCCCTCCTTGACCACGTCCTTGAGGTGGATGACGCCGAGGACCCGGGCGCCCTTCCCGTCCTCCACCGCGACGAGCAGCGGAGTGCCGCCGGCGCCGGAGATCTCGTCGGCCCTGGCTCCCGCGTCCGGGGCGACGGTACCGCCCTGCTCGCCGACCCAGGCGGTGATCGAATGGGCGGCGCCCTTGCGGACCTTGCGGCCGTCGATGTCGACGCCCGACATGCGGGTCTGCGCGGTGAAGGGGATCCATGCGGCGCCGACGAGCTCGCCCTGGTGGCGTTCGCGCAGGCCGTACTTCTCCTTCGCGAGGACCACGATCGAGCGGCCCTCGGGGGTCTCGTCGGCCAGCGAGGAGAGCTGGGCGGCATCGGCCAGCTCGGCGGCGACGGCGCCGGTGACGGGCACGAACTCGGAGGCCTGGCGGTTGCCGAGGGTGATGGTGCCGGTCTTGTCGAGGAGCAGGGTCGAGACGTCGCCCGCGGCTTCCACCGCGCGGCCGCTCATCGCGAGGACGTTGCGCTGGACCAGGCGGTCCATGCCCGCGATGCCGATGGCGGAGAGCAGGGCGCCGATGGTGGTCGGGATCAGGCAGACCAGCAGCGCGGTCAGCACGATCATCGACTGCTTGGCGTGCGCGTACATCGCGAACGGCTGGAGGGTGACGACGGCGAGCAGGAAGACGATGGTGAGGGACGCCAGGAGGATGTTGAGCGCGATCTCGTTCGGCGTCTTCTGCCGGGCGGCACCCTCGACCAGGTTGATCATGCGGTCGATGAAGGTCTCGCCGGGCTTCGTCGTGATCTTGACGACGATCCGGTCGGAGAGCACCTTGGTGCCGCCCGTCACGGCGGAGCGGTCGCCGCCCGACTCGCGGATGACCGGGGCCGATTCGCCGGTGATGGCCGACTCGTCGACCGAGGCCACGCCTTCGACCACGTCGCCGTCGCCGGGGATGATGTCGCCGGCCTCGCAGACCACGAGGTCGCCGATACGCAGCTCCGTGCCCGGGACCTGTTCCTCGTCGGCGCCGTTCATGCGACGGGCGACGGTGTCGGTCTTGGCCTTGCGCAGGGTGTCGGCCTGGGCCTTGCCGCGGCCTTCGGCCACCGCTTCGGCGAGGTTCGCGAAGATCGTGGTCAGCCACAGCCAGACGGTGATCGCCCAGCCGAAGAGGTTGCCCGGGTCGGAGACCGCCAGCGCGGTGGTCAGTACGGAACCGATCAGCACCACGAACATGACCGGCGACTTGATCATGACGCGCGGGTCGAGCTTGCGGACGGCGTCCGGGAAGGACTTCAGCAGCTGCTTCGGGTCGAAGATCCCGCCGCCGATCCTGGCCTGCTCGGCCCTGTGACCGCCGGGCATGTCCCCGTGCGGGGCTCGGGTGGGGGTGATGGTGCTCATGAGGCGAGCCCTTCGGCGAGCGGGCCCAGCGCCAGGGCCGGGAAGTAGGTGAGGCCCGTGACGATGACGATCGTGCCGACGAGCAGGAAGGTGAACAGGGGCTTCTCGGTGCGCAGGGTGCCCGCCGTCGCCGGGACCGGCTGCTGTTCGGCGAGCGAGCCGGCCAGGGCCAGTACGAAGACCATCGGCAGGAAGCGGCCGAGGAGCATGGCCAGACCGGTGGTCGTGTTGAACCACTGGGTGTTGGCGTTCAGGCCCGCGAAGGCCGAGCCGTTGTTGTTGCCGGCCGAGGTGTACGCGTAGAGGATCTCGGAGAAGCCGTGCGCACCGGCGTTGGACATGGAGTGCCCGGGGGTGGGCAGGGCCATCGCCAGGGCCGTGAAGCCGAGCACCACGGCCGGGGTGACGAGGATGTAGCAGGCCGCGAACGTGATCTGGCGGGTGCCGATCTTCTTGCCCAGGTACTCGGGGGTGCGGCCGACCATCAGGCCGGCGATGAACACCGCGATGATCGCCATGATCAGCATGCCGTAGAGGCCGGAGCCGACGCCGCCGGGCGCGATCTCGCCGAGCTGCATGCCCAGCAGTTGGATCCCGCCGCCGAGGCCGGTGTAGGAGGAGTGGAAGGAGTTGACCGCGCCGGTGGAGGTGAGCGTGGTCGCCACCGAGAAGATCGCGGACGCGCCGATCCCGAAGCGCGCCTCCTTGCCCTCCATCGCACCGCCCGCGGCCTGGAGCGCCGGGCCGTGGTGGCTGAACTCCGTCCACATCATCAGCGCGGTGAAACCGAGCCAGATGGTCGCCATCGTGGCGAGGATCGCGTAGCCCTGGCGCAGGTTTCCCACCATGCGGCCGAAGGTGCGGGTGAGGGAGAAGGGGATGAGGAGGATGAGGAAGATCTCGAAGAGGTTCGAGAAGGGGGTCGGGTTCTCGAAGGGGTGGGCCGAGTTGGCGTTGAAGTATCCGCCGCCGTTGGTGCCCAGCTCCTTGATGACCTCCTGCGAGGCGACCGCCCCGCCGTTCCACTGCTGCGTGCCTCCCGAGAACTGCCCGACCTCGTGGATGCCGGAGAAGTTCTGGATCGCGCCGCAGGAGACCAGGACGAGGGCGCCGATCACGGAGATCGGCAGCAGGATGCGGACGGTGCCGCGCACCATGTCGGCCCAGAAGTTGCCGAGTTCACCGGTGCGGGAGCGCGCGAAGCCCCGTACGAGGGCCACGGCGACGGCCATGCCCACGGCGGCGGAGAGGAAGTTCTGCACGGCCAGGCCGCCGGTCTGCAGGAGCGGGCCCATGGCCTGCTCACCGGAGTACGACTGCCAGTTCGTGTTCGACACGAAGGAGGCGGCCGTGTTGAAGGCCTGGTCCGGCTCGATGGAGACGAAGTCGAGCGAGCCGGGCAGGTGGCCCTGCAGCCGCTGGAGCAGGTAGAGGAAGAGGACGCTCACCGCGGAGAAGGCGAGGACCGAGCGCAGGTACGCCGGCCAGCGCATCTCGGCGTTCGGATTCGCGCCGACCGCCTTGTAGATCCACTTCTCGGGGGCGTAGTGCTTCTTCGAGGAGTAGACGCGCGCCATGTAGTCGCCCAGGGGGCGATGGGCGAGGGCCAGGGCCAGGGCGAGCGCGAGCAGCTGGAGCACCCCGGCGAGAACGGGACTCATCGGCGCTAGAACCTCTCCGGGAAGACGAGGGCGACGACGAGGTAACCCAACAGCGCGACGGCGACCAGCAGGCCGACGACGTTTTCGGCGTTCACAGCTTGGCCACCCCCTTGGCGACGAGGACCACCAGTGCGAAGACCGTGATCGTGGTGACGACGAAGGCCAGATCGGCCATCGTGAGCTCCCGGGTTCGAGGGCGGGTGTTTCGAGAGGCGGATGTGAGCCATCTCTGTCGGACACCTCTGAGTGGAACGCCTTTTCGGCCCCTCGCAGGCTTCCTTGACGGGGCCCATACGCCCGGTGGCGCGGCCTTGACGGGTTCCTGACGCGGGTGGGCGTGCCGCATGCCCAGGAAGATCGCTTTCCGTAGAACGGAAATTCTTTTCCGACATGCGGTATCCGCGTTATGCTCCCGCCGTCCGCACGCGGAAAGCGAACCCCTGCCAGGAGGAATGCCATGTCCGAGACCCGCGCCGAAGCCCGAGCCGAAGCCCGAGTCGAAGCCGAAGCACGTGCCGGGACCCGTGTCGCCCTGGTCACCGGCTCCTCCTCCGGCATCGGCGCCGCCATCGCCCGCAGGCTGGCCGCGGCCGGCATCCGCGTGGTCCTGAACTCGGCGCGCAGCGAGAGCGCGGGCAAGGCGCTCGCCGCCGAACTGCCCGACGCGGTCTACGTGCGGGGCGACGTCGCGGACGCCGACGACGCGCGGCGCATCGTCCGGACGGCGATCGACACGTACGGACGGCTCGACATCCTGGTCAACAATGCGGGCGTCACCCGGTTCATCCCCCTCGGCGACCTGGACGCGGCCGACGCCGACGCCTGGCGCGAGATCTTCGAGGTCAACGTCATCGGCACCTGGCAGCTGATCACCGCCGCCACCCCCCACCTGCGGGAATCCGGGGCGAACGGCTCTCCGGGCTCGATCGTCAACATCTCCTCGGTCTCCGCGACCCGCGCGCTCGGCAGCTCCATCCCCTACGCCGTCAGCAAGGCCGCGGTCAATCACATGACCCGGCTGCTGGCCTCCCAGCTCGGCCCCGCCGTCCGGGTGAACGCGATCGCCCCCGGCCTGATCGACACCCCCTGGTACGAGGGCGAGGGCCAGGTCTGGGAGAGCTCGCGGGAGTGGATCACGGAGAACACCCCGCTGCGCCGCGTGGGCACCCCCGAGGACGTGGCCGAGGCCGCGCTCTACCTGGTCGACGCCGCCTACACGACCGGCGACGTGCTCACCGTCGACGGCGGCCGGCACGTCGTCTGACGCACCCGCTCCCGCTCATCCCCACCGGATCCCACATCGTGGACAACTACCCTCGGAATATGAACGCAGAAGCCGACGCACGCGAGGCCGCCGTCAGGGCCACCCAAGCAAGGGCCACCTCCGCAAAGGCCACCGTGAAGGCCGACGACCGCAGTCACGTCTTCCACTCCTGGTCGGCCCAGGAGCTCATCGACCCGCTCGCCGTGGCCGGCGCCGAGGGTTCCTATTTCTGGGACTACGACGGCAACCGCTTCCTCGACTTCTCCAGCGCCCTCGTCTACACGAACATCGGCTACCAGCACCCGAAGGTGGCCGCGGCCATCGCCGAGCAGGCCGGCAAGCTCTGCACCGTCGCGCCCGGCTTCGCCGTCGACGTGCGCTCCGAGGCCGCCCGGCTGATCGCCGAACGCACCCCGGGCGACCTCGACAAGATCTTCTTCACCAACGCGGGCGCCGAGGCCGTGGAGAACGCCGTCCGCATGGCCCGGGTGCACACCGGCCGCCCCAAGGTCCTCTCCGCGTACCGCTCGTACCACGGCGCCACCTCCACCGCGATCAACCTCACCGGGGACGCGCGCCGCTTCGGCAACGACACCGCCACCGCCGGCGTCGTGCACTTCTGGGGCCCCTTCGCCTACCGCTCGCCCTTCTACGCGGCCACCACCGCCGAGGAGTGCGAGCGCGCGCTGCGCCACCTGGAGGACACCGTCGTCTTCGAGGGCCCGCAGTCCATCGCCGCGATCATCCTGGAGACCGTCGGCGGCGCCCCCGGCGTTCTCGTCCACCCCGACGGCTACCTGGCCGGCGTCCGCGCGCTCTGCGACCGCTTCGGCATCGTCCTCATCCTCGACGAGATCATGGTCGGCTTCGGTCGCACGGGTAAGTGGTTCGCCTCCGAGCACTGGGATGTCACCCCGGACCTGATCTGCTTCGCCAAGGGCGTGACCAGCGGATACGTCCCCCTCGGAGGGGTCGCCGTCTCGGCCGCCATCGCGGAGACCTTCGCCCGCCGGCCCTACCCGGGCGGGCTGACGTACTCCGGGCACGTGCTGGCCTGCGCCGCCGCCGTCGCGACGATCAACGTCATGGAGGAGGAGGGCACCGTCGAGCAGTCCGCCCGCACCGGCGCGGAACTGCTCGGGCCGGGCCTCGCCGCCATCGCCGAACGCCACCCGTCCGTCGGGGAGGTCCGGGGCCTGGGCACGTTCTGGGCCCTGGAGCTCGTACGGAACAAGGACACGCGCGAGCCGCTGGTCCCGTACAACGCCGCCGGGGCCGACAACGCGCCGATGGCCGAGTTCGGGGCGGCCCTGAAGAAGGCCGGGCTGTGGCCGCTGCTCGCCGGGAACCGCATCCACGTCGCACCGCCGTGCAACGTGTCGGCGCAGGACGTGGAGAAGGGGCTGCGGATCATCGACGAGGCCCTCACGGTGGCCGACGCGCACACGGTCTGACCTGCGCAGATCATACGGTTGCCCAAGCCGTGGGTGCCTGTTCTCGGAGGATTCGCGCCCTTACGAACGGCATGTGGACGTGCTGGAATCAACAGGCACCTACGGACCGGGATGCACGTCAGTCCCGGGGCGGTCCACGCGGGGAATCGGCGTGACCGAACGGCGGGGGGCGGGCTGCGCGTCCGCCGGACGCCGGGCGTACGGGATCCAGACAACCGGACTCCGTGTTCCCGAGTACCCGAAGGAAGACAGCGCATGAGCAAGCACATCCTCGGCCAGAACCAGTACGGCAAGGCCGAGAACCGCATCGTCAAGGTCACCCGCAAGGGCAGCGACGGCTCCTGGCACGAGATCCGCGACCTCAACGTCTCCGTCGCGCTGCGCGGCGAGTTCCGCGACGTCCACCTCACCGGTGACAACGCCAACTGCCTGCCCACGGACACCACCAAGAACACGGTGTACGCCTTCTCCAAGGAGCACGGAGTCGCCTCCCCCGAGGCCTTCGGCATCCTGCTCGCCAAGCACTTCGTCTCCTCCCAGGCCCCGATCCGCGAGGCGCAGATCCGCATCGAGGAGTACGCCTGGGAGCGGATCCCGGTCCCGACGCGCAAGGAGCAGCACTCCTTCGCCCTCAAGGGCACCGAGGTGCGCACCGCGCAGATCACGTACAGCGAGACCACCGGTCTCCAGGTGATCTCGGGTCTGAAGGACCTGACCGTGATGAACTCGACCAACTCCGAGTTCCACGGCTTCATCAAGGACAAGTACACGACGCTGCAGGAGGCGTACGACCGCATCCTGGCGACCAAGGTCACCGCGCGCTGGGCGCACTCGGCGCTCGCCGCCGACGACGCCGGGTACGACTGGGACCAGGCGTACAAGAAGGTCCGCAAGAACATGCTGGAAGCCTTCGCGGAGACCTACTCGTACTCCCTGCAGCAGACCCTGAACCAGATGGCCGAGCGCGTGCTCGACAACTGCCCCAAGGTCAACGAGGTGCGCCTCAACCTCCCCAACAAGCACCACTTCCTCGTCGACCTGGAGCCCTTCGGCCTCAAGAACGACAACGAGGTCTACTTCGCGGCCGACCGCATGTACGGCCTCATCGAGGGCACCGTGCACCGCGACGGCGTGCAGCCGGTGATCGCGACGAGCGACTGGATCGTGGCCTGACGCCCGCTCCGCTCCCACGGTAGTTCGGCCCGGACCGCGTCGCGGGGTCCGGGCCGCTCCGCGTTCAGTCGCGGGGTCCGGGCCGCTCCGCGTTCATACGCCGTCCCGGGGCTCCCCGTGCTCCTCCGCCTGCCCCACGAGCAGGTTCCAGCGCCCGGAGCGCCCCGTCAGCGTCGTCACCGAGCCCGGCCGTACGTCGAGCCGCCAGAAGGCCGCCGCCGGCAGCTCCAGGGCCCACACCACGGCCGCCCGTACGACGCCCTGCCCGACCACCGCCCGGTGCGTCCCCGGCGCCAGCCCGCCCAGGTGTACGCCGACCCGCGCGATCAGGGCCTCGACCGACTCCCCGCCGCCCGCGGGCGCGTAGGACGTGTCGGTCATCCACCGCCGCAGCCCTTCGGGGTCCTCACCGGCCACGTCCTCCATGGTCCGCCCGGCCCAGGCGCCGTGATCCTGGCCACGCAGCCCTTCGTGCCCCGGGCACGGATCCCCGTAGGGGAAGCGGTGCAGGCGCCCCGCCTCGTCCAACGGGGGTCTCACGAGCCGGACTCGTACGAGTGGGGGCTTCATAAGGGGAGCATAAGCGCGGTACGGTCACGGACGACAAGACGACGGTATGACGGAAGTCCGGTTGAGAATCCGGCACGGTCGCGCCACTGTGAATCCTCCCGGAGGGGGAGGAAAGTCAGACCCGCCACCGTCGTCGCAAGCACCACTGACCGGGACGCGTGTTCCCTCTGGAGGTTCCTGCCATGGCCGACTCCGCCGTGCCCACGACTGCCGCCCCCCTGGCCGTCGCACCCATCTCCCTCTCCACCCTGGCCCCTTGGGCACTGTTCGCCGGCGTCCTGATGCTGGTCCTGCTCTACCTCGTCGGCGCCGAGCAGGGCGCCACCGCGATCTTCGAAGGCGACACCGTGCACGAGTGGATGCACGACGGCCGCCACCTCCTCGGCTTCCCCTGCCACTGATCCACCGATCCGCAAGGGACCGAAAACTCCATGAACCCCATTTCCCCCCGCGTGCTCCTCGTCAGGGGCATGCTCGCCGGCCTGCTGGCCGGCGTCGCCGCGTTCCTCGTCGCGTACTTCCTCGGTGAATCCCAGGTCGACGCGGCGATCGCCATCGAGGAAGCCGGAGCCCACGACCACGGCGGCGAGGCCGCCCCGGTCAGCCGGGCCCTCCAGGCCACGGCCGGGCTGGGTACCGGAACCCTCCTCTACGGGATCGCGCTCGGCGGCATCGCCGCGCTCGTCTACTGCTACGCCCTGGGCCGGATCGGCCGCTTCGGCCCCCGGGCCACGGCGCTGCTCGTCTCCGGCGGTCTGTTCGTCACCGTCACCCTGGTGCCGTTCTTCAAGTACCCCGCCAATCCGCCGGCCGTCGGGGATCCCGAGACCACGGTCCAGCGGACCACCCTCTACGTCCTGATGCTCGCGCTCGGCCTGCTGCTCGCGGCGGCCGCGCTGATCCTGGGCCGGCGCCTCGCGCCGAGCCTGGGCAACTGGAACGCCTCGGTCGCCGCCTCGCTCGCCTTCGTGGTGGCCGTGGGCATCGCCTACGCGTTCCTGCCCGGCGTCAACGAGGTGCCGACGGGCTTCCCGGCGGCGCTCGTCTGGCAGTTCCGGCTCGCCTCGCTCGCCATTCAGGCCGCGATGTGGACCACTTTCGGCCTGGCTTTCGGATTTCTTGCCGAACGGGCCCTTGTCCCCGCCCGAACACCCAAGGAGGCTGTACAGCCTGCGAGTTGACGTCTTGCGTGCATGTGGATGAGAGGCTGGTGACGGCGCGGTGGTTACGGCGATCCGAGAGCTCGGGGACCACCGAAGACCCAAAACCCGCCGGGAGGGGACGCACCGGCCGCACCTGCCGAACCGGCAGCAGTGGCGGGACGTGCGGGAGTGGCGGGGCTGGACGGGCGCGGCCCCGTTCTGGCTCAATGCGGTGCTCCTGCTGCTGACCCCCTTCACCACCGTCACCCTGCTCGCGCAGATCGGCATCATCGCGGGCCTGACCGCCATCGGCGGCCTGGCCCGCCACCTCTGGTCGGGTGACTACGGTCATGCGGCCATCCACTCCGCCGCCGTGCTCATGGGCGCGGCGGCGGTGGCGGTCGTGGTGGTCTGACCTGAGGCTCGACAGGGTCTCGGCGGAGGCTCGGCGGAGGCTCGGCGGAGGCTCGGCGAGGGGTTGGGCGGGGAGTCGTACGGGGGGCTAGCCCCCCGAACGGCCGTCCCGGCTACCGGATGGAGCCGCGCCCACCGCTCAACCATCCTCGTTTCATGAGCACTTACCGCAGCAAGACCGCACGCGTCGCCCTCTGCGCCACGGCCGTGGCGGCCACGCTGACCGCCACCGCCGCCGGGGCCA
This sequence comes from Streptomyces sp. NPDC006450, assembly GCF_040612195.1. NCBI lineage: Bacteria > Bacillati > Actinomycetota > Actinomycetes > Kitasatosporales > Streptomycetaceae > Streptomyces > Streptomyces sp. NPDC006450. The sequence goes on from NZ_JBEXPT010000097.1 coordinate 24,952, forward strand.
CGGCCACCGCAGCGACCACCGCCGCGACCACCGCCGGGGCTGCGACCGGGGCCACGGCCGCC